>CACXJP010000014.1 GCA_902768065.1 uncultured Erysipelotrichaceae bacterium | reverse complement strand
ATTTGTTCCTCCATATCCATTTACTATTCCATTTGCTGATGCCCATTTTACTCCGGCTCCATAGTAACTATTTACATCTACATCTGTGAATCTATTTTGAATATTATTTGTTTCTGGTTCTCCTTCTAATCTCCATAGCATTGTAACTAATTGTCCTCTTGTTACATAGTCATATGATCCAAATTCATGTTTATTATATCCCATTATTATTCCATTTTGATATACAAATCTTACTGCATCATAGAACCATGAATCAGTTGGTACATCTTGGAATGATGCTTTTTCTGTTACTTCTACTGTAACATTTGCACTAACTCCATTTACTGCCGTTGCTTTTATTATTGTTGTACCAACTTTCTTTCCTGTTATTCTTCCATTACTGCTTACTGTTGCTATTTTATCATTATCTGATGTCCATGTTATTGCCTTATTCATTGTTGTATCACTTGGAGATACTTCTGCTGTTACTGCTTTAGTTTCTCCAACTTCAATTCTTATATTTGTAGTTGATAGATTTATTTTTGTTATTGGCTTATCCCATTGCGCATACAATGTTATATCATTTGTTAGAGAAACGCTTTGACCATCAGTATAGGTTGTTCCTGTTCCATCTGCTTTTGTATTCCAATTTTTAAATGTATATCCTGATCCTGTAAATGCATTTTTCTTTAATGGAGTACTTACTGATTCTTCTACTTCTTGTGAATCACTTCTAGTAGTTCCATCATTTGCATAGAATGTAACCGTATGATTTTGGATTTTTTCCCATTGCGCATACAATGTTATATCATTTGTTAGAGAAACATTCTGACCATCTGTATAGGCCGTTCCTGTTCCATTTGCTTTTGTATTCCATCCAGCAAATCTATAACCTGTTTTTTTGAATAAATTGTATTTTAAACGTGCTGATTTGTTATTTATTATTTTGATATCTTTCATTGTACCTGTTCCATTATTGGCATTAAATGATACTGAATGATATGAATCAGACCATACTCCATACAAGTTGAATGATTCATCTTTGTTATATGGTGATGAAAATCTATGTTTACTTATATTTTTTACTACTTCTTCTTCATAATATATAGGTGTATCGTTATCTTCGTCAAATGTCCAATGTATGAACTTCATATTTGAGTTTTGACTACCATATTGTGTATCAGGTATTGTAAAGTTTTCATTAAAAGTTATAGTCATAGTTCTTGAATAACCTGAAGAACATGTTGTATTTCCGCATTCTAGTTTAATATAATACTGATGTTTTTGAGTCTGTGGATTACTCCATTGTGCATAAAGATCCATATCTCTATATACAAAATATTCATTGTTTGTATAAGTGGTTCCGGTTCCATCAGGTTTTGTATTCCAACCCGTAATGTACTTATCATATTGGAAGAATTTACTTTCATCACCAATGTATTCATTTCCGGTCCCATCACTTTTCATTATATTAAAACTCGATGTGTCATTCTTAGTAATTGCTGAATAATAACCACTACCATCATTTTTATGGAACTTTATTGTTGATTTTGTATAATCAGTACTTTTATTATCCCAGTTTTTACAAATTCTCTTTACTGGGAATGATTCGATAACTGTATTATCATATAATATCTGGAATGTATAAACTTTACCACATACATCTACATCAGAATAATCTTCTTTAGAAATATCAAGTATTGTTGTAACCTTTCCATCAATATAAGTCATGTTTGAAGATATAGAGTTATAATTGTCAAAGAAATATCGATTATACTCTACTCCATCTAAAAGAGCTTTATAAGTTATTTTTTTATAGTCTGAAACATTTTTTAAATAATGCTCCAATTTTACAGTTGTTTCTTTACTGCTTATAATAAATGCCACATTTTCTTCTGATGGTTTGCCATTTGGGTCTTCATACGTTACAATTCCACTTTTATAATTTGTTTCTATTGAAGGAGCAGTATTTGTATTTGATGTAAATACTGATATTGAATCATTAATAAATTGTGCTCCGTTTTGTGATTCAATTTTTACCTGAAATTCTTTATTTGATAAAATAACATTTTTGTCAGATAAATTTATGGTATAAATACCTGATTCGGTTGTTGTGATTGTTCCAACATTATTATAATTTTTATTATTAGTTAATATAGAAACATTATATGTTCCATTTTTTGATGAAGCGAAAAATTTAATTTTTTCTACTTTCTCTGATTTGTTATTATGTGTGTTAAAACTTTTAGTTTGACTTTCAACACTTACCATTCCATTTGAAATTTTTCCTTCAATCCAAGGATTAGAATGATAATTATTATCCCACGTACGATTTTGCATCTTTGATATAGATGTTGTAAAACCTATAGATAATCTTGTTGAATCATATGTTAAATAAAAATAACTATATGCTTGTGCTTCTGGTGTTGCAGTTCCCCAAGAATTTCTTAATATCCATGCACCTTTTCCTGTTGTTAACACTCCTGAACTACATGTACCATTACTATTGACAGATTTATGAGTAGTTCCAGATTCACAATATGAATACTCATAGTTATCATCCCAACCAATAATTTGCATCGCATGTCCTAAGTCTTTAGTATTTGTATCGCTGACGCAGTTATCAGTTTTCAATATTTTTGATCCATCTCTATTTTGAAAACCACAAGTTGATTGAGGAGAATATGTTCCAACAAATGGTCCACCATATTCTAGCATATAATTTTTAACACTATTGACATAGCTATTTACTAATTCTTGTGATGGATTATCTGCATTAATTGTAGGCATTTGAATTGTTGAATTTACTTCATATAATGATTTGTCATAACCATAAATGTCATTTACTAATACTGGCTTTTTTTCTTCATGCCAAGGCATTACACTTTCATTAGTTAAAGTTATACCATTTGACATTGCTATAGATGAAGCATAGAAATTTCCACCTTTATCAAGTTCATGACTACCATTATTGGCATTATCCCAATTAGTCCAAGTACAGTTTGAATAAGTACAAAGACCTGAACTCCAATTCCCCTTAAGAGCAAGATAATTAGTTGATGTTATATAGTCCATTTGTCTTATAGAAAATTTAGGTACTAAATCACTATATGATTGTTGATTATTTTTCATGTAAAGAGTTTCAACATTTTCTATTGTGGCAAAAGCCCAACAAATACTTGTTGTTCCTTGATTTTTAATTGGTGATACGTAGTTGCGACCATTTCTATTTCTTAAATCAAATGTAGCTGGTAAATTTGAATTACCATATGTTTGATTAATTGAATAATCTAATATATAAGCATCAGGTATCAAATCTATATCTTTTTTTTCTTTTTCGCTTAATTCTAGATATTCAATATATTTTGGATTAAGATATGGTTCATTGTCTTCTTTATTTTTTTCTGTTTTAACAATTTCACCGGTTTCTTTATAGACTTTCTCTATGTAGTTCTTTGCTTCTTTTGGAAGATATGAATATGATTTTTGTGATAATACGGACTTTATACTTGTAGTATTCATATTTCTAAAAGCAGCAAAACCCCCAAATGTAGCGATTGCTACTATAATTATTACTGATAAAAAAACTATATGTTTCTTTTTCATATAAACAGCCTCCTATTCTAATAACATAATATTATAAAATTTGACAGTTATCAACAATTTTTTTATTATTTTTTATGATTATATTGTTAACTTTAAAATATAAATTACATTGTAAATAAATAATCATTACTTTTTGTAATGATTATTTTTACTTTATGAAAAAATCTTTTTTACATAATATTTTACTACTTTAAATACTAATACTGGGAATGCTATTATTGAACTAATTATCAATTTTAATAGATGTATTAATTCAATTAAGAATCTTTTTCCAGATCTTAGTAATTCTAAAATAACCTTTCCTTCTTTAAATACTCCATAGGCATTTAATCTTCTTATTATTTTTGCATATTTACTCTTCCTGATATTTGTCAAATATAGTCCATAGTGTTTCTCATAAAATTCATTAGTATAGTTAGAATATAGCTGATTAAATGCTTCACACCCTATTTCATAAAGTGTTGTATCTAGTTCTGGTAATTTTTTGTTTTTTTCTTCTTTAATTACTTCTTCAAATATTTTTGCAAATTTATTTGCCATTATATCCAAAGTAAATCCTTTTATAATTCTTTTTCTGCAATTCTTTTTAAGAGTATCCAATTCATCAACTACTCTTAATGTTTCTGTAACATATTCTTCTATTTCTTTTTCATATTCTTCCTTGGTAGGATTCTCATTAAAATGAACAATTCCTCCTACATCTTTATTTATCAATTCGGCTTGTCCACCTGCATCTGTTGATATTACTGGAACACCCATTGATAGTGATTCATATGAAGTAAGTGCTAATCCTTCAAATGATGAACAATTGAATGTTGCATCACTTATTGCATATATTTCTTGCGTTTCTTTAATCATACCTAATAGTTTAAAGTTATTATCAACTGCTGCTTTTACTTTAGGCATTAATGGTCCATCTCCTGCAACTACCCAAAAAATATTGTTATTAATTTTTGATACTTTTTTTGCTATTTCTACAAACATTTCTGGTCTTTTTTGATCACTAAGTCTACAGATAAATGATATTATAGTTTTATCTTTTGGTATTCCATATTTATCTTTTAATTCATCCTTATTGTATTTTGCTGGATCGAATTTTTTCTCATCTGTACCTATATAGATTGTTTCGGCATTTTTTATTCCAAAATCTTCTTTTAATTCTCTCAATGTAGAATTATTGCAGCAGTATGTTCTAGATAGATAATTTGTAACATCTCTTGAACATCTTGCAAATCCTTTTCGTAAATCAAATATATCTACACAGTGGATATAGTCAATAAAAGGTATTTTTGGATACTTACTCTTTAAATATGGTGTCATATAATATCCATATTCACTATTACTTACAAATACTAAATCTACCTTTCTTGAAGACATCATATAATCAATAAAGTTTATGTAATCTATTCTATCAATAAATGATGACATATCATATACTTCGGCATATTCTTCAAACCATTGTCTAATTGGGTTTTCACTTGGTGTTGTAGTTAATACAATTGATTCATATTTATCTTGAGGTAATCTTTTAATTAAATCAAGGTTAAAGAAATCTGCTCCTCCTACAACCATCCATGGAAATATATATAAAACAGTTGTTTTTTCCGACTTTTCATAATCAGGCAATATCATATCATATTCATTAACCATTGCATAGCTATCTCCATATCTTGGATATTGAATTGCTTCCAACTGATTATCATCTATGTCTTTTGCTGTTTCTTTTATATATTTCATTGCCTGTTCATTATTTTCTTGTGCACGTGAGAATTCTCCACTTTGAGTTTGTCTATACCAGAATAATGGTGCATTAACTCTTAGCGGTTTTTTCCCTATTTTGATTAGTTTAAGCCATAAATTCCAATCTTCATACATGGATTTTTCTTTAATTCCAAATCCGCCTACCTCAAGGAAGTCTTCTTTTTTTATCATTGTGCATACAGTTAGTAAATTTTCTGTTTTTTCTCTTTCTACAGTAAAATAATGATCCCATATAAATTCTCTTTTTCCAAAGTTTACTGTTGTTGTATATGCAAAAGATGCTTCTTCATTTGTTTCTAATGACCAATATAAACATTCTATTAGTGTTTTATCAACCAAATCATCACTATCTATAAATAATAGATACTTTGTTGATTTTGATGAGTTTGCCACACCATAATCTCTTGCCTCTGAAGGCCCAGCATTTTCTTTAGTGAATACTTTTATTCTTTTATCTTTTTTCTTCAATTCATTTAATTTAGAAATTGATTTTTTATCTGTAGAACCATCATCTACAATTACCCATTCAAAAAATGGATATGTCTGATTCATTATTGAATTATATGTTTCATCAATTGTATTACCACTATTATAGTAAGGTGTAATAATACTAACTACCGGTTCAATATCTTTATTTAATAATTCACGGTATTTTTCAAGTCTTTGTCCAGGATATTTGCTATAATCCATTTTTATCACCACTTTCGCATGTTATTAATACTATTGTATCACATTACTATACCAATAGTTAAGAAATAAATGAAAAAACACATTATATAATGTGTTTTTATAGTTCTTTTTTTATAATTCTTCAACAAAACTCTTCTCAAGTTTTTTGAATATAATATATCCTAAAATCAATAAGACAATACTTAGTATTCCCCAGATTAATATAGGCATAAATTCTGGAAATTTATGATAATACAATATTGATCTGTATGATTCTACTAAAACTGCCATCGGATTTACTTTCATAACCCATTGAAATTGTTCTGGTAACATACTTGATAGATAAACGATTGGTGTTGCATAAAATCCAAGTGTTAATATAACACTAACAAAGTGATCTATATCATGTGCATATACAGTAAGTGCTGATAGAATAAAATTAAATGCAAGCGTTAATAATACTTGTATTAGTATTACTATTGGTAGTAAAACTATATGAATTGAAAATCCAACTCCACTTGCAATAATAAATACAAACATTATTAGACATGTAATCAAGAAATTAATTAATTGTGATATTGAAATGGAAATTGGTATTATTTCTCTTGGGAAATATACTTTTTTTAATATATTACCATTTGCAACAACGCATCCAGTTCCTGATTGTATTGCTGTTGTAAAAAAGTTCCAAGGAATTAGTGCAACAATCATAAAAATTGTATAATTTTCAACGTTAACACGTAAAATATATGGGAAAACAAAAGCATATACAGCAAGCATAAGTAATGGATTCAAAAATGTCCATAGAATACCTAACCATGATCCTTTATATTTTCCTCTTACTTCCTTTTTTATATTTGTTTTTAATAATTCCCTATAGTTATATAATTCTTTAAATACGTTCATTACTATCACCCACACACCTTCAAATATTCTTCAAGAACATCTTTTGTAGAGCCATCCATTCTTATTTTTCCTTTATATAGCCAAACTGCTCTATTACATATTTGCTTTACTTGATTAATATTATGCGTAACAATTACTATGGTTTTTCCAGAATTTTTTAATTCCATAAGCTTACTGTAGCACTTATCTTGGAAATGTTGGTCTCCAACTGCTAATATTTCATCTATTAATAGAATTTCTGCTTGGACATTAATGGCAACTGAAAAAGCAAGTCTCATATACATTCCTGATGAATATGTCCTTACTGGATTATCAATAAATTCTTCTAGTTCTGAGAATTTAATTATTTCATCTATTCTTTCATCAATTTCATGTTTTGTTAATCCAAAAATAGAAGCATTAAAATAAATATTTTCTCTTCCTGTAAAGTCCTCATGAAATCCTGCTCCTAATTCTAATAGTGATGTTAATTTACCATTTGTAGTAATAGTTCCCTTATTTGGATAAATAATTTTTGTCATCAACTTTAATAATGTTGACTTACCACTTCCGTTAGTTCCAATTAAAGCAACACTTTCCCCTTTTTCAATTTCTAAATTAACATCTTTTAATACTTCTAGTATGTCATTCTTATCTTTATTCTTTCTAGAAAAAAATAGAATTTTCTCTTTTAAAGTATGAGCTTTATCATAATAGAGTTTAAAACTCTTTGATACATGCTTAACACATATTGCTATATTATTTTTCACTATATCACTTCTTTCCACTGTTCATATTATATAATATAAATTATTTTTTGTAAATTTATTTAAAGAAAGATACCAACATTTACACATACTGGTATTTATTCTATTAAATAATTAATATTACTTTTCTTCAAGATTCTCGCTAATAATAAATCTTGGTCTTCTTTTTGTTTCACTATATATTTTTCCGACATATTCCCCAATTATTCCAATACTTATCATTTGGATACCACCTATTAGCCATAATGAAATTGTAATAAATGTCCATCCTTCTACTGTATTTCCAGTAATTTTTCTAATCAATGAATATATCATTATTATTATACTTATTAATAATATCATGAATCCAATGGTTCCAATCATTCTTAATGGTTTTATACTAAAGGAAGTAATTCCATCCCATGCGAAATTTAACATTTTTTTTAGAGGGTACTTTGACTCTCCAGCAAATCGTTCATTTCTTTCATAATATACAATATCAGTCTTATAACCAATTAAAGGAAATATACCTCTTAAAAATAAGTTAACCTCTTCATAGTTTTCAAGATTATCCAACACTCTTTTTGATGACAATCTATAATCAGCGTGATTATATACACAGTCAACTCCTAAAACTTTCATAAACTTATAAAAACCTTCTGCTGTTATCCTTTTAAAAAATGAATCTTTATCTCTTGCACTTCTTACACCATATACTATGTCACAACCTTCATAGTACTTACGTATCATTTCATCTATTGCATTAATATCATCCTGTAGGTCAGCATCCATTGAAATAACGATGTCCGCATATTTCTTTGCTGTCAAAAGACCGGCAAGTAATGCATTTTGGTGTCCTCTATTTCTTGATAAAGTTATTCCTGTAAAAAGTTTTTCTTTTTTACTAATTTGTTTAATAACGTCCCAAGTATTATCTTTTGAGCCATCATTTACATACATTACTTTACTCTTATTTGAAATGATTTTATTAGATATAAGACTTTCAATTTTTTCTTTTAACTGTTTTGTGGTTTCTGCAAGAACCGCTTCTTCATTGTAGCATGGTATAACTACATATAATATAGATTGTTTATTCATTTTATTCTCCTTTAGTTATATTAAAATAAATATAATACTCCAGTCATTACTATTATGTATGCTAATATGACAAATATTAGTTTTTTGTCACCTAAAATTACTTCGATTGGATCACCATAAGAATTACTCTCAATATCCAAACTATACATTTCTAAAATTATCATTAACAGTGGTATTGTCCAAAATATATAATCATTACCAATTCTTTGAATTGTTGTTGGATCAACACACCACAGCGTATATGAAACTACTGCTAATGCAAGTGCAACATACATATTCTTATCTAAAAAATCCTTATTATATAGTGATAATACTTTTCTACTCTTATCACCATTTTTTATTATTTCATTTCTTCTCTTTCCGAACCCTAGGTAAAATGATCCAAATATAACCATTAGATATAAGTATTTTGATACTTCTACATCAATTGATATTCCACCATACATTACTCTTAGAATAAATCCACAAACAATTACTACAACATCAATTATTGAAAAGTTTTTTAAGACTTTACTATATAATATATTAATAATTATATATATTGCTGGAATTATGAATATAAAAACATTTTTTGTAATATTATATAAAACTACCGTTCCAACTATTTCTAGAAATAGTAATATAACGGCTGTTATTATAGCATTCTTTTTTGATATTTCCTCACTTGCTAATGGACGGTTTTTCTTTATTGGATGTAACTTATCTTTTTCAATATCATTTATATCATTAATTATATAGACGATACTTGCTGTAAAAGAAAAAATAAAGAATGCTATTAGACTGTTTATCACCATTTTTGTTTCAAATAAATTAGTACTAAAAAAAAGCGGTAAAAATATAACCAAATTTTTCAACCAATGCTTTACCCTAATTAGTTTTAAATAATTCACAATCATTTTTATCACCCTATTTTTTTTCTTTTATATCATCTATCTTTTTATATATAAAATTAAATATTTTATCAGATATTATTGAAATAATAACAGATAATATAAGTGTTATTAAAAACATTAATAATGTAAATAATAGATTTTCATGTAATCTATCATGTGTCCAATATTGATCAATTGTTTTGCTTGCTATTTTTATTATCAATGCATGTATTAAATACATATAAAAAGATAATTTTGAACACTTTAATATAATCTTTTTTGCTTTTTTATTTAGTTTCAGTTTATCATAATACTCTTTTATAAAGCAAAATACAGCTAGTGCATATACTGCTGAAAATATATGGATTACTGTAAAAATAGAATCATCTACTATTGAGCTTGTTTTTGTTAAAAAATAATTTGCAATTGGCATAATCATAAAGGCAATTATTCCTAAAATATAAAGCTTTTTTTTATTTTTTATTTCATACTTATTTAAATAATATCCTAAGATTACATAATTATTATAAATAACAATATTAGGTAATGAAAACCAATTTAAAAAACTATAATTAAAGCTATTAAGTATTAAGTTTATTGTTACTAAACAATTACCAAAAATAAATGTTATTGCCATTAGTTTAATTAATTCTTCTTTATTTAGATTCTTTACTAATTTCTTTTCAAATGGAAGAAATAAATAAATCATTATTATTGCATACATATACCATAGGTGATAACATAATTCATTTTTGGAGAATTTTTCAAAAAAATCAATTGTTGAAAATGATAATCCTTTATCAATTACTATTTCTATATAATAGATTAATGAAAAAACTATAAATGGTATAATCATTTTTCTAAACATTTTTTTAACAAATACAGAATACTTTTCTGTTTTATTTGAGCTTAGAACGAAGAAACCAGTAATCATTAAAAATAATGGTACACCGGCTCTTGTTAATGTATCTAAACATGTTATTATAATGTAATATATTTTATTACTTGTAAAATAATAATTTCTTATTAATGTATTAACGTGAACTGCAATAATAGATAAGATAGCTATTACTCTTATTAAGTCAACATATTCTACTCTCTTTGTTAACTTTTTCATATTATTCCTCTATGTATGAGATTAATTTTTTTGTTACTACATAATAGCCTAAATCATTAAGATGTAATCCATCTTTTGTATATCTTAAGTCAAGTGCTCCATCATCTGCAATTAGTTCACTATATACATCTATATATGTTACTTTTTCTTTATTACATAATTCTTTTATTAACTTGTTTGTATTACTAATTTCACTATTTGTACGTGGTTCTACATTATTTTTATTAATTTTAGAATCATCACTATTATTTATTGGATAGATACTTTGAACATATATTTTTGCATTAGATCTATTCTTTTTTATTTCTTGTACAATCTTTTTTATGTTATTAGAAATATCTTTACTTGTCATATTTTCTTTATAATCATTTGTTCCTATTAAAATGAATACTTTTGTTGGATTATAATTATATACTCTACTTTCAATATTCTCTAATAGATCTTTTGTTGTATCTCCTGCAACTCCACTATTTACATAAGGGGCATCTTCAAAAAATACATCCAGTGGATACCATTCTGTTATTGAATCTCCAAAAAAGACAATATTTTCATTTTTCTTATATTCATATTTTTCTTCTTTACATTTACATGTATCTTCTTTTTCTTCTTTAGCAACTACGTTTATAATATATATAGACATAAAGAAACTAATTATAATTATTAAGCATACTGCGATTTTTGTTGTTGTTTTCATATTTTACTCCTTTGAACTAATCTCGTCCAAATCATAATAAGCTGCTGTAAAGTAGTTTGCCCAATGACTTGGATCTGGTTGTAAATCAGATAATCCATATGCTGGATTTCTCTTATTATACGGTGTATATCTATCAAATTTTATTTTTGTTTTTTTCTTAGCTTTCGCTTGTTTTATTTTCTTTTCTCTATATTCCCATGTATTTCTTAATTGATTAACATCTACTAATAATTCTAGATAATCTTTTACAAATACAAATGATGCAATTATAAGTATGTCTATAAATACTATCTTGCATATTTTACTAACATTATCAATATCATATAAAAGCATTACAATTGGTATTATTAAAAATATAACTGTTCCAGTCCAAGCTCTATCTGGAAATTGTGGAGATAAAAGCATAGAATATATTGAGAAGAAACTACCTGCAATATATGCATATACTTTTTTATCAATTTTTTTCTTCTTATATATATATATTGAAATAAGAATAACTAATATTATGATAAGTGGTAATAAGTATGTTGTAATTAATTCTGTATAATTAATAAATCTACTAACTATTCTTTTTATAAATGATGCATCTTGTACGAGAGTTTCGCTTCTTTTATAATTACCAGGTGCTAATATCATTGCTGAAAAACCTATTAAACTTCCAATAAACCCTGCTATTTTCCATTTATATTTTTTAAGCTCTTTAAATCCACCTATAAATATAAATAACCAAATTATAACTATACTTCCAAATGCTGTGTTTTCGTTTGTCCAACCGGCAATTATTCCTAATATTAACATAAAAACAATATATGCCGGGGTGTCTTTTCTTTCTTTAGAGTATTGATATATTAGGAATAATATTAAAACGGTGGTCCACAAATAATTACATGAACCTATTAACCAAATATTTGATACTCCAAATGCTGGAAGACAGAACCATAGTAAAAACCAAATAGCTACTATGATAATTGGATTGTTCTTTTTACCATTTCTTGCAAGTAAATATATTAATAAAACTTCAAATATTTGCATGACTGAATTACATATAGAAAATATCCATCTTGGCATTATTAGGAATAATTGAGCAATAGTATGAGCTACTGTTCTTCCTCCCCATGTTAAATAGTGATTCACTTGGTAATTAAATATATCACTAAGGCTATCTATTCTTTTTAGGTCACTTCCTATTGAGTAAGCAAAATCATCTGCAAGCATTGGTGTCATAAAATTTACTACAAAAATCCCAATAAAAATCAAAGCAAACAAAAAATATTCAATTTTCTTATTATCTATTTTTTTTATGAATTTCATTTATGTACCCTCCTATATATTGTTATATATAGCTTTGTCAATAGTCTGTTTTTTTCAATTGTTCTTTTTACTATAGACCTACCAATATAATATTTATTGTTTTTATAATCCGGAACCTCTTCTTTCAAATAATCAAATGCTTTGTCTATAAAATCCATAGCTGTTTCTTGACTACTTTGTTGTCTTTGTTGGATTGTGTAATTCGTTATAATCCTTACAGTTAATTCATCTATTTTTTCTTTTAAATAGTCAAAATTACTTGTATAGTTCCTTATTATATCTATTATTTGTAAGATGTCAAAGCACTTTTTATCTCTTACTGTTGTTTCACTATTATCATGAATAAGATAATAATTTAAACACTCATCAATTTTTCCAATTTTCTTAGCTGTACATAGTGCTTTAATTACAAATGGCGCATCTTCATATTTTAGGTTTTCAACAAATTTTATATTATTATCAATGATCATCTTTCTATCATATATCTTTGCCCATGGGCATAGATAGTCTGTAATAATATTTGGGTTCTCCTTAAGTGATGAATTATTAAAACTATTTGTATGTATTTCCTCAATGTTACCATTATCATATTCTTTATAGAAATCACATAACACTACATCAAGATTTTCATTTACTGCTTTATTATACATTTTTTCACATGCATTTTTTTCAATATAATCATCACTGTCTACAAACATTATATAGCTACCTGTTGCCTGTTCAATACCAAAGTTTCTTGTTTTTCCAATACCTTGGTTTTTATTTTTATAATACTTTATTCTTTTATCTTTATATTCTTTTATAATTTCTTCGGAATTATCTGTAGAACCATCATTTACTAGAATTATTTCTATATTCTTTTCTGTCTGATTTATTAGTGAATCAATACATTTATTTAGATATTTTTCCGAATTATATATTGGTACTATAATACTTATACCCTTTTTCACTTATTTTTCTCCTTTGTAATAAATATAGGTCTATTTTTTACCTCTAAATATATCTTTGATAAATACACTCCCATTATTCCAAAGAAGAAAAGTTGTAATCCTCCAATAAATACTATTAAACACGAAAGTGAAGGCCATCCACCAACAGGATCTCCCCATACTAATGTTTTTACAATTATAACTATAATTGCTAGAAAAGCAATAAAACAAAATAACAGTCCTATATATGCAGAAATAATCAAAGGTGATGTTGAAAATGCAACTATTCCTTCAAATGCATATTTTATTAACTTAAATAAACTAAATTTTGATGTTCCTGCTGCTCTATCTGGTGCTTCATATTCTATCCATTTTGTTTCAAAACCTACAAAACCAAACATTCCTTTTGTATATCTATTATATTCTTTCATAGAAATAATAGCATCAACCATTTGTCTTGTCATCAATCTAAAATCTCTAGCACCAGGAACTTGTTTAGAATCAGATATTTTATCGATTAACTTATACCAAATATTTGTTAATCCTTTTCTAATAAAGTTATATCCTTTATGAGATTTTGTATATAAGGCTGCGCAATCATAGTTTTCTTTTGTAACTGTGTTGTACATTTCCTTTAACATTTCTGGTGGATCTTGCATATCTGCATCCATAATTGCAACATAATCTCCTTGTGCATTAGTAAGTCCAGCATACATACCAGCTTCTTTTCCAAAGTTTCTTGAAAATGATATATACCTTACTCTTTTATCTTTTTTTGAATAATCTCTTAAAATATCTATTGTCTTATCTTTTGATCCATCATTAACAAAAATAAATTCAAAATCAACTTGATTCATTTCTTTTGATAATTTATTTATTTCTTTATAAAAGATTGGTAATGATTCCTCTTCGTTATAACATGGTACAATTATTGATATTAATTCTTTATTTTTAGACATATTTTTCCCTCACTTATCTATTTATTATAATCTATATATTGTTATTTAGCAATAAAATAAACCCCTTCATATAATTAATTCTATTATTTTTAGTTTAACTTTTCTCTATCTAAATTATTTGTCTCATCCATAATAAATAATAATAGTTCAGATGCAGACCATGTATGTAATGGTGATATTCTTGAATCCTTCATATAGAAATCTAATCCAGAATATATATCATAGTTTGCATGAGATGCATTTACTTCCCATGATAATGGATAAAGTTCCCTATTAATAATTATATTCCCTTTTTTCTCATTATGTCTAATAGCATATGATAAATATGGATATTCATAATTACTATTATCATTATATATCACTGATGTTTGATAATCACTCCACCAAGCACCCTTAGAATAATCGTCTTCTTTAATTTTTTCTATATCAAAGTGATAATCTCTTCCAACTGATTCTATTCCAAATTTATACCATAGATTTTGATATAAATGTTGATCTGTGAAATCTGTTTTTCCATATATATAGTATCCATTTGGATTACTATTTGCAATTTCTTCTGCTTTAGATTCTATTCTGTCTATCAAATTAGTATTCTTGTCTTTTTGGATTGATAATAAATATAATAATTCACCTAAATTATCTGGTTCTTCCATACCGTTATTATTATCAAATAACTCGTCTAAATTGTTAATCCAATCTATTATTAAATCTGTATTATTTGTTTGTCTTAATACCATACTTGTTATAGCAGCATCTCTATACCATGGTTTGTTATAAACAACTATATTTGGGTAAATCTTACTATCTTTAATGTTATATAATATCTCACCATATAATACTGCTTTCATATTACTATATTTTTGTTCACTAAAACTATATAATTCTATTTTATTTGATGTTCCATCTACTATTTTATCTTTTCCATCTACATTATAATGTACACCATCTTGATCTTCATATATCTTTATAAATTTATTGTCTTTTGTTTCAATTATAACGGTATAGATATTTGGGATAATCATTGATTCTTTTTCTTCAAATTCATACAGGACTTCTCTTGAATCAATATCCATAAGTAATCCTGGTTTATACATAAGTTTTCTTCTTGGTCCAAAACCTAAATAATAATAAACTGAAATATTTAATTTATTAGTAGTTTTTGGAGAGTATGTATGTATAAAATCAAAATATTCATTTTTATACTCTTCTAGTTTAGATAATTCAATTTTATAATGATTTTTAAAATCTTTATCTATATAATTTGTTTTATCTTTTGTCTTATCTATATCACCCACATGTATTTTTTCTTCTATGTAGTTATCTCTTTCTTTATAACTGTACATAAAATTAAATACTAACTCTATAAATACTACAATAGCAATTAATAATAGCGTTAATAATATATTTTTTTCTTTTGAATTTCTTTTTGTTATCTTTTTCTTTATCTTAAATAAAATCATAATACTATAAAGAACTACTAAAACTATCATCCCTTCAGTTAATGCGGTTTTAAATAGGCCTATTTTCTCAACGAAAATATTTGGAGTTAGTATTTTGCTTACTATTTGTACTATTTTTGTAAAATAATAACTATTGATAACTGTTTCTATTATTAAAAATATTGGTAAGAATTTTTTAATAACTTTTTTAAGTTTATCATTTTGTTCATGTGATAAGTTAATTCCAAATAAAAGTATAAATATATATACAAAATGTAGAGAATATAAATATGTTGAATTATTTCCATAGACAATATGCAATCCTGTATTAAATAATAGTGTTGCGAGTAATCCCAAATTTAAGAATAAATCTTTCTTTATATTTCTTACTATAAGTATTATTAACAAAAGATAAAATATTGTTATTAAGAAGACATTTATATAATTCGTTTTTGGAAACGTTAACATATAATTCTCTCCATCGTAAAAATTATTTTTTATTACTTTTACTTTTATATTACTTGCAATTAATGAATTATAATAATCATTTTTTACTACATTCTTTATACTATCAATATTTGTTTTATTTATCGTTACATATTCTTTTTCGTCTGTTAACTCTTTTTGCCACATTAATGGTGTTGATTTCCAAACAGAGTGTTGAAGAGTGTTTAATGATACTAACCCTATTATTGTTAATAAAAATAATAATATCGCTTTCTTTAAATTTATCTTCTTTGTTATAAATAATAATCCTAAAATAATAAAATAGATTACGAAATTAGTTATTGTTATAGCAGCTGTTCCTATTCCTAATAATATTAATAATATATATGAATATTTATCAAATGTTTTATTTCTTTTTACTATATAGTAATACCATAGAAAGACAATAAATAAGACAGCAATATTATATACTTCTATTCCTGATGTAAATACCATATTTCCAAAGGAAAATAAATAAATTAGTGAAATAATAACATTCTGTTTTGGATTATATTTTATAGTATTTAATATTTTATAAATAAAAACTACTGTAGTTGATGTGGCAAGTGATGTTATTATTATAAGAGATATCATTCTATCCATAGTTAGTCCATTGAGAAGATAGCATATTGGTTGGACTATTAAGACATATAGAGGATGAACAGTTGATCTATAGTGGTTATAGAAATAAGATGATGCATCTCCTATTACTCTTGCTGTATCTGAATCAAATAATAAATTTAAGTTGTTTTTGAAATCAAAATTATAGAATAATACTAGTCCCATAAATGTCATAATTACCATTGAAATGACAAAGAGATATTTTTCTATATTTTTTTCATTTATCTTTTTCATAGAATATCCTTTCATATGTTTTTTATATCTATTTCTTCTACTTTATCTTTTGTAACTAAATAGGCTTTTTTTGCATACTCAAACATTGCTCTATCTGCTTTTATTGAATCTGAATAAAAGGCTTTTATTTTCTTATCATATTTTTCTTCATATCTTTTTATTTTTTCATAATCATGGCAGTTTTTGGATAAAAATTTTCCAGTATTTTTATCAACTCTTGAAGCTATTATATTTACATTTAGTTTTTTCTCTAGTGGTTTAAGTAAAAATTCTGGAGAAGCAGATATAATTACATCTGACTTATCTTTTTGTTTTAAATACCAAGCTTTAATATTTTTATAATGCATTTTCCAAAAATCATCAACATATTCATCAACATTATCTATTCTTTTTAAAAATGAGAAAATTCTTTCTTTAAATTTTGTTTTATCTGTTATCTTCAAAATATAAAGAATTGTACCCCATAATTGAACAGGAGTCTGTAATAATACTTTCTTATTTCTTTTTAGACAGTATTTATAAAAGTCAGCTGATGAATCTCCATCATAAATTGTTTTATCAAAATCATATGAGTTTATCATTTTACTTTTTCCTTCCTTTTATATTTTAAATTATTTAATCCTATCATAGATAATGTAATAAATATTGGACTATAACAATATAAGTATCTTGCCCGACATTCAAATATTGTTAGAAATATAGTTATTCCAATTATGGATAAATATAATATAGAATTATTATTTTTATTATCTTTTAGACCAGCAAATAAAGTTAATAATAATACTAATATCCACAGTAGTTGAGCAATTATTTTAAATATATAATTATATTTATAATCCTTGTAGAAATAGTTTTGAAATATCTTTGATAGCTTGCTATCTTTAGCAAGTATCTTATAATAGAACACATCTCCTTCTCTACCCCAGGCAAATGTTCCATCATTATAATTTAACATTGTTTTTATCTTTATAAATTTAAATTGACCAAAAAACTTTCTTTCTTTTATTCTCTTGAATGTTTGATCTATATCATTTCTTTTTCCTTTTGCATCTGATTCTTCAACATCTTCTTTACTATATTGGCCATATGTATTGTTATTTTGTCCCATCTTTAGATAATGTATCATTGTAAATGGTTCAGTTGTTTTTGAGGGTGTAAATCCTGTTAGATAAATTGATGTCTTACATAATACAAATGAAAGTATCATTCCAAATACTACTATTGATATTGTTTTTATCTTAAATTTTGTTTTTTTAGTAATTAAATCAATTAAGCTTATAATCATTATTCCTATTAATACTATAAATGCTGTTGGTTTTATATAATATCCTAATATAGATAAAAATCCTATAAATAAATAATCTAATGATTTTTTATTATCTTTTGTATAAAGGTATATAACTGTTATTGGAATTAATATTACAAATGTATCTGAGTATGGAATATTTATCCATGGACTTAGTATAACTAAGAATGACATAATTATATAACCTATAATGGCATAAAGATTATTTGTATATTTCTTTATTACTTGAGATGTAATAATCCCTGATATATTTACTAGTAAAGCATTAAATACTAATAATGGAAAATAATATTTTCCTATTATTGGAATATTATAATAAAGCTTTATTATAGATAGATATAATAATGTATTTGGATATTTTGTTAAGTAATAATTTCCTTTTATATCATTATTTAAAACTGCATCTCTTATTGTTTTTACATCCCAGTCAGTATAAAAGTATGTATATTTTAAAATTATTATTTGTATTATAAATATTAGAATAAATAATACTATCATAATAACTTTATATTTTTTATCATCTATATTTTTATTAATCTTTAGTAATAAAAATATAATTATTGCTGATATTAATCCCGATACTATATTTGGTATTAATGGAAATTCTCTTAAATTTAGATATGTTTTATCAAATGAAATAAAAAGAACTAATAAGATATAGGCAATTATAAATAAATAAACTATTCTTATTATTTTTTTCATTATACTCACCTACTTATTAGCTATTATTTTACTTGTTAGTTTTGGACTTATTTCAAAAAATATTTTCTTTATTTTTCTTGTAATAGAGTCATTCAAAAGATTATCATATACCTTCTGTTCTTTTAATCTTCTTTTATACTCTTTATAATCATTTCCTTTTAACTCACATATTTTTAGAATTAAACTATTTGAAATAAAACTTTTAAATATTGTAGAGTCTAGACTTGTTTTTTCTATTTCTTCAATCAAGAATAAATAATGATTGTAGAAATCACTTACTTTTTTCTTTGTTTTCTCATAATTATTTTGACTCATTATGCTTCCTTCTCTTTGAACATAATTATATCCTATATAAGAAATTGAATTTACGATATTTGCTTTAATTATTACTAGGGGAATTAATCCAAAGTCTTCATGAATTGTTCCATTTTTAAAGAGAAAATTGTTTTCTATTAGATAGTCTTTTCTATATATATATGCCCATGCATTTTCTACAAAATGATAATTACTAATGATTGAAAAAGCATCTACTCCATTTTTATTTGAAAATGATTTTTCCTCATACTTTATAACTGTATTATCATCATATACTTCTTGGATTTGAAATCTTACAACATCTGGTTTATTTTCTAGAGATTTATTTAATTCTTTTAATAAATCTTTTTCAATATAGTCATCACTATCTAAGAAGAGGATGTATTGTCCTTTGGCTTTATCCAATCCAGCATTTCTAGCTGCACTTAAACCTTGATTTTTTTGATTTACAATAGTTAAATCATATTTTTTTACAATATCCATACTATTATCTTTTGTACCATCATTTACTACTATTACTTCATAATCTTTAAATGACTGTTCAAAAACTGAATCAAGACATTTTTTTATATATTTTTCTACATTGTAAACTGGAATTATTATACTAAATTTAGGCATTAAACCACCTCATCAAACATTTTTTCAAACTTTCTCATTCTTGTTTTTTGTCCTTTTTCAATATCTATTTTTTCTGGTTGTTTTCCTTCTTTTAATATGGTTTTAATTTGTTCAATCATCTTGTCTTTATCTTTATCAATTATATTTGCATATTCACTAATATCAACTGTATCATCGCTGGTTGGAAATGTCGTAATAATCTTCTTATTTAGAGTTATTGCTTCTAAATATGTTACTGGGAATCCTTCATAATCACTTGTTAGTATTATGTAATCAGCCATAGCCATATATGGGAATGGATTTTTTTGTTTACCGAAAAATTTAATTCTATCATTTAGTTTCTTATCATTAATTTCTTTTTCATATTCTTTTCTATCTTGTCCATCTCCAATAATCCATAATTCAATATCTTTTATATTATATACCAAGTTGATTTGTCTAGATATTTTTTTTGCATCTTCATCCAATCTTCCAATATACATAAATAACTTCTTTTTGCTTGTTCTTTTTATTGATATATCTTCTTTACTTTGACTTATTATTTCTTCTGTATTTATAAAATTATTTAATACTTTACATTTATCTTTTAAGTCTGAATATATTTCTACAAATCCCATTTTGTTTTCATTTGAGACAAAAACTATATTTTTATATGAGTATATATTTCTCGAATTAAAGAAGTGCTTAAATTCATTTATATCACTATATATTACTCTATAATCATTATGTACGTAGAAGGCTGTATTATTTGATGAAATTAAAGCTATTTTAGAACTGCTGTAACTATATGTTGCATAACAACAACTGAAATCATAATTCTTATAATTAAATATTGTATAAATTAACTTTCTTGTATAATTGGTTATTTTTCTAATAACAATATTCTTATTATTACTTACCTTTAGTTCTTTTACATTTATGTTTGGATTAATATAATTTAGGAATATACCTTTCTTCTCTTCTAATATAACATCTACATTATATTTTTCTGGATCTACTCTATTAATCAAATTTAAAAGTGCTTTTTCTATTCCTCCTAAATCCATTGATACCGATGCAAATAACAAGTCCTTCTTATTTCTTTTTGATAATGAGAGAATGATTATTATACATAATATGCTAACTGATGGAGCAGTAAGAATATGTCCCGTGAAAAAAGCAAGAAATCCAATAAAGAAAATACTTGTGTGTATCATTAAACTTTGAAAGCTATATTTTTTTGGTTTTTCTATTGTCTTAAATAACATATATATGCTGATTATAAAGAATATTAAAAATCCTACAATTCCATGACTAAAGAATATATCAAAATAATCCATTTCTATCATTTTTGTTTCTTTATTATTATTAATATATCCTATTCCATATACTTTTTGATAGAGATTTGCATTCTTATATATTTTTGATTTATTATGTAAGAATTTTAGTCTAGAACTAAAGATAAAATGATCAACTAGTTTTTCATCTTTAAAGACATCAGTTACATGGTCTAGTTTTAAATAATCTAGATGTGTTCTAATATTTTTATAAAAATTTGTTTTTGGTCCTATTATAACTAATCCTACTAATCCTAAAACGATTACTAATATTGATACTATAATATATTTGAATTGTTTATTTTTAAATAAATATTTCCATAAATATAATAGTGAAATACCTGTTGTTATTAATAATGATAGTAATGGTGTTTTTGTACCAATCATCAATATTACTGAAAGATATAATATAATAAATAATATAATTGGAATTATTTTCTTTGATTCATAAAATATAATAAACATTATTGGTGTTAGAATTGATATTATTCCACTTATTTCATTTGCAGAATTAAAAAATCCTAATGTACCTGCTTTAGTTATTTCATATGTTTTGTATCCTACTCCAAATACAGTGGGTACAAATAATAAAACTAAATAAAGAAACGCTATAGTAAACAAAGTCATATTACTTATTCTTATATAATCTTTGATTGAATATAGTGATACAAATAAAAGTGGAAAATAGAATACTTTAACTAAATTTTGAATTTCAAATAAATAATTTGAGTTTTTAAACATAATAGTTCCAAATATATATGAAGCAAAATATATTCCTATTATTAAATATGGAATTAATATTTTTTTCTTTTTAAACGCAAAGATAACTATAAGACACATAAAAAGCAGGAATACTAATCTTACAATAACACCTAAAGTAAAATTAATCTTTAATGTATGAATACATATTCCTGTTATTAAATCAAGAAATGGTTGCAGAATTAAAAATATTGCAACTATTTTATTTATATTTTTTTTAATAAACTTTTCCATATAATCATCCTCTAATAAGATTATTATAACATGATTATATTATTTTTTTATATATTGTTTATTGTTTTTATTTGCTAAGTTCCTATTTAAAAATTCTTCTCTAGTAGATACATCTTCTATTACATTAATGAATGGAGGTAGATCTATTTCTTTTTCATCTGTTATATTCACTTCTAGTATTCCATAGTCATCTATTATATCTAAAGTAAAATATTTATCTTTATAAGGAAAATAGAATCTTTCTTTGATTATTGTCTCTTTATTATTATCTTGAAATTCTAATAATTCTTCATACATTTTCCTTGATATTGATTTGTCTGATATTTTTACTACTTTTCCATCCGAATTTGTTTTGTGTATCGTGTAATTGTAAGTAGTAAAACCATTCATTGTAATCTTTCTTAGTCTTTTTTCAACATTTTCATCACTTTGAAGATATGATTGTTCTATATTTGCTACTTTTGATATAGACTTTAAATATGAAATCTCTGTATTTTCTAAATCAACATAATACTTTTTTTGACACTTTACTTCTTCTTCTTCCAATATTCTATTTATATGATTTAATACTTCTTTTATTTTGTCATTTATATCGTCTTTAGGCGAAACTATTTTTAGATTTTTATGTCCCATCCAGGCATTAAGTGTTTTATTTCCAAGAGATAGTGCACTTTCAACACCCTCTGTTCTTTCAGGATTGTTTTCTGTTGTATAGAAGTCTTCTCTTGAAACTAGATTAATTATTAAATCATATCTATCTAGAAAATCATTTATTGTGTATTTTTTATCTAATCTATTTATTACCTTTTTAAATTCTTGTTCTGAGATATAAGCTTGATTATCTAATAGTCCTCTATCATATATTATTATTACATTTTTATTTGGAATGTAGTTTAATCCTAAATCGATTATTTCTTCTTTTGATAATTGTTCTCTTAGGACTAATTCTTGAAAGTCAATAATTGATATTGGACTGTCTCCAAATGGTCTTAGGCCCATACTCATTAAATGAGAAGCTGTTTCATCGGATACTATAATTTTATATTTCCCTCCAAAATTTTCCTTTATGCTTTCAATTACTGTTGTTTTACCACTTCCAGGTCCACCTGTTAGAACTATTTTTTTAATCATTATTTTATTCTCCTTATAGTTTTATTTTTAATATCAACCTCATGAATTGATAAATGCTTTACCTTGAACTTATTTTTGTCCATATCTAGAGGTATGTTATTAAATAAATAATAGAATACATTTATTACTCCTCTATGCGTAACAACTAAAGATCCATCTTCATAATTCATTATTTCAATATAATCTTTGACTCTATTGTATAGATTTAGAAGAGATTCTCCTTCAGGGAAAATTGTATCTATATGTTGCTTTCTAAGTAAATCACTTTCTTCTTTTGATAGTTTGGTTTTTAGTTTTCCGGTCAGTGTTCCTTTATTTTGTTCTCTTAAATTTTCATCTTTTTTTATAGGTAAATTTAATTCTTTTGCAATTATTTCTGCAGTTTCAAGTGCTCTTTTAATATCGCTTGAATAGATATTAGTTATATTAAGATTTTCCTTAATAAATTCAGCCTGTTCTTTTACTTTTTCCTTTTCTGAATCTAAGATTGAAGCATCACTCCAAGATCCAACATAATTTTCATCATCTAGTGCATGTCTGATTAAATAAATCATTTTACCTCCTTTTTTATAAAACATCTATCTCATCAATTTTATCTTTAAATCTGTATATTTTTGCTGGTTTATTTCCTTCAAATCTTCCAAGTTCATTTGTATCTTCTAGTAAATTTAATGATAGAATCTTTTTTCTAAAATTTCTTCTATCAAATTTTCTTTCTAAAATTGCCTCATATGTTTTTTGTAATTCTGGAATAGTTATTCCATCTGGAAATAAACTTTTTAATATATTTGAATTAATAATATCTTTTTTTAACTCTTCTATAGCTGCTTCTAGTATTTCATTATGATCATATCCTAAATGAGGAACCAGGAACCTTATCTATTGGTACCCAATCTGCATCTTTAGTATTTCTTGTTTTTCTTAGGATATTAACTCTTTTTGAATCAATTATTCCTATATACCCTATCGCAACCATTCGCATTACTGGTGATCTATCAATCTTACCAAAGGCTTTAAATTGTTTTAGAGGAACATTATCAATACCTGTTTTTTCTTTTAATTCTCTTTTGGCACCTTCTTCTAATGTTTCATTATTATATAGTGCTCCTCCAGTTAGAACCCAATCACCATAGAATGGTTCATTATTTCTTTTAATTAGTAAAACTTTAACTACACCTTGTTCTACTGTAAATAACGATGTAATTACATGTATTCCTTGATTTTCATATAATTTATAACCTACTCTCATACTCTACTCCATTGAAAAGTCATCTTTTGGATTTAATGTGACATTTTCATAATATTTTTTTAAATAATCAAATCTTTTTTGAACTGATTCTGGGCAGTATTCTTTTATATAGTCAATATCATCATTAATAAAGGCATTTCTTATCTTTGTTGAAGATAATCCTTCAAATAATTTACTTCTTTCAAAGTTTCTATATGTAATGAACTCTCTTACTTCTGTATCATTAAACCAATCATCTAATATTTTGGGATCATCAGAATAATATAGAGAAAATCTCTTCTGAAATATTCTTGAAACAACATTATAGTAGAAATACCTTCCCCATGTTTTATCATTTTCTTTATCAGATTCCATTGACCAATCTGGAAGAGTTACTATTTCTAACTTCTTATTATCTTCATCTGTTAAACATTCTCTTAACATTTCCTCTCTTAATGAAATATCATAAGGATTCCTTAACATATCAACTTTATTTTCACTACCAAGAACAATTAAAGCTTTGTCATTTTCTTCAAGTGCTTTATGAACTAAAAATAAATGAGCATTATGAACAGGTTGCATTCTTGCAAGAAAAACTCCTACTTTTTTCATATTATCACCTCACAATTATATTGTATGTGTATTTTATACACTTGTCAAGTACAATGTAAAGAATATTGGAATAAATAGATTTTAAGAGTCATTTTTAGTATAATATAAGTAAGATTGGAGGTTTGTATATGGCTAAGAAAAAGAAAAAGAAAGTCCAAGAAGAAATAATTGAAGAAACAAATGAAGAAATAAAAGAAGATACTGAACAAATTGAAGAGAATACTGAAAATAACGTAGATGATGAGGTTATTGTAGAAGAAGTTAAAGATGATGAAATGTTTGATAAAAAGACTATCAAAAAAACAAATAATAAAAAACATATTTTTACTGATTTTATAATAATCATTACAATGCTATCTTCTCTTGGTTATTTCTTTATAAATATTACTGATAAGAATTCTACTTTTAATTCACTTATTAATTGTTCAATATTAGTTCTATTTACAATCATTTATCTTGTTGTATGTCTTACTACTAAGAGAAAAAGTAAAGCAACTATTTTATTAAGTTCATTACTTCTACTTGGTTTTTATATATATAATTTAAATAGTATGTTAAATATTGTTAAATCTCCTGCTAATTCTATTGAAGATTTTAGAGGAAAGAATTTAACAGATGTTGTTAAATGGGCTAATGGCAATAATATTAATGTTATACAAGATTTTGAATACAGTGATATGGTTGATGAGTTTAGTATAATAACTCAAGATGTTAAACCTGGTACTAATTTAAAAGATATAGATTCAATTACTGTATCTGTAAGTGAGGGGCCTAATCCTTCAAAAGAAATAATTGTTCCTAGTATGATTACTTGGGATGATCAAAGAGTAATTAATTATGTTAAGAATAATTACTTAAATAATGTTAATGTTGAATTTGTTGAATCAGACAAAAAGAAAGATACAGTTATTGAGCAAAACAAAAGTGGTAACTTAAAAAGAAATGATGAACTTAAACTGACATTTTCATATGGAGATGAAGGTAATTCTGAGGAAGTTAAATTAATAGATTTTACTAAGAAGAGTAAATTTGAAATTGAATTCTATATGAGACAGCATCATTTAAAATATAAATTTGAATATGATTTTTCAGATAAAATAAAGAAGGGGCTTGGAATTAGTCAAAGCATTAAAGCTGGTGAAACAGTTAGAGTTGATGATAAAGAAATAATTGTTACTTTGAGTAAAGGTCCTAAAATTAAAGTTCCTGATTTTAAAAATATGTCTACTACAAAATTAACTGAGTGGGCAGTTAAAAATAAAGTTAAGTTAGAATTTACAGATAAATATGATGATAGTGTTAAAGAAGGGAATGTTATAAGCTGTGATAAAGAAGCTGGTGATGTAATAGAACAAGGTTCTACAATTAAAGTAACAGTTTCTCGAGGAAAACTAAAAATGCCTGGTTTTAAAAATGTTGATGACTTTTATGAATGGGCAGATAAATACGAAATTAAATATGAGATTAAAAGAGAATTTAGTGATAGTGTTAAACCTGGTGAAGTAATAAGTTATTCAGTAAAGAAAGGACAAACCATTAAAACTGATGAGGCTATTATTGTTACAATAAGTGATGGTAAGAATTGTAAGGTTCCTGATTTAAAGGGTTTAAGTAAAAGTGATGCTATTTCTAAACTTAAAAAAGCTAATTTAGAGTACAACTTTGTTTACAAAAATAGTGATAAAGCTAAAGACAAAGTAATAAGTCAATCTATTAGTTCTGGAAGTGAAATCAGTTGTGGTACTTCTATTACTGTTACATTGAGTAATGGAAAAAAAGAAGAAACTAAAGTAGAAAAAAGAAAGGAAGATAATTCTTCAAATAATAACAACAATAACAACAATAATTCTAATAATAATAGTAATAACAATAACAATTCAGGTAATAATAATGGTTCTAATAATAATCCGGAACCTCCTAAACCTACACAAACATGTAACGAATGTAATATAAGATCATCTCAGATATTCTCAATAATAGAGCAATATAGTTCTTGTAGTGCTGCTGCTAGTGCATTAAGAAGTTCATTACAAAGCAAATGTTCTGGATTAACTGTTAATGTTTCTTGTCAGAATAAAGATGGTTATGATCCTGCAGACTTTGTATCAGGATTTGATGGAGGACCTGTTTCTAGTTGTGATAGTATCTCCATTGTATTAGCAAATTAAAAATAGGTATTTATAATACCTATTTTTTTTTGCATTTAAATAGAGCTTACTCTATTGTAAGCTCTATTCTATTATTTCTTTCTCTATTAACAGATATTGTATACTTCTTATTATTGATTGTTGCTTGTTTCTTTAGTCTTTTTGATACATCTGTTAATTCATCGTAGTTCGCTGCATTTGATGTTTTTGTATATACTTGAATACTATATTTTCCTGGTGTTAGGTTTGATAGGTCTATTTCTTTTTCATACCAAGCATATTTTTTATCTTTCTTATCAAGTGTTTCTAATTCAAATGGTCCTTCTGTACTTCCAACATCAATTACTTCTTGGTTATAATTATCAACATTTTCAAAGATAACTTTCCTTGTTACATTTAATTTATTATCATATATACCATCAAAGTCATATGAATATGCATAAATATATAATTTGTTATTCTTAAAGCTTATCTCATCATAACCATTAACCATATTTCTTGTTGTTGGTGCTTCATTAGTTGTATATAATTCATCTCTTACTGATAATTCTATTGCTTTTGTTTTACTTCTTTGTTGTACCTTGAAGTTATATCCATGATTATTATCTTCCCCTCTTCTAGAGATATTTTTATTGAAGAAATTATTAATATTTTGAATAGTGAAATTATCATTATTATATGCGATCATGTATAAATTATAATCACCATTTGGAATATCCTTAAAATCTATTTCTCCCTTAAACCATGAATCTTCATAAGAATTATTATTTTCTTTTCCTAAACTATATGGAACATTAGTTGTCCAGCTATTAATATTAATCATATGTGTTTCTTCTGATGCTTTATTATCTAGGATAATAGCATATTTTTTATTTACATTATTAACATTATTTATTATTAAATAACCACTTATTGTAAATTTCTTAATACTATTATTCCATGATAGATTATCAAGATAGAACTCTCCTTCTTTGTTTTTTTCAAGTAGCTCATCTATATCATAATCATCAATATTTGTTTCATTATTTGTTTCTTCTTGTGGTTCTTCTTGTTCTACTTCTTCTTTCTTCTTAACTACAACTTTTATTTCTTTTGTAGCAGTTTTTCCTAAAGAATCTTTTACCTCATAGATTACTTTATATGTTCCTGGAGTCTTATTATTTACGGTGTTTTCTTTTACTTTAATATTTTTTGTAATATCTCCGTCTTCTTTATCTGTTGCCTTTACATCTTTTAATGCATCATACTCTGTATTTTCTTCTAACTCAATATCTTTTGCTGATATCTCTGGAGCAGTGTTTTCTTTTACAGTTATATATATTGTTTTTGTAGCTACTTCATTTGATGAATCTAATACTTTATATACTACACTGTATTTTCCAGGTTGTTTTGTATTAACATTATTTGTTACTACTTGTAATTTATTAGTGATATTACCATCTTCATTGTCATATGCTTTTACATCTTTTTTAGGATCAAATTCTTCTCCTTCATAGATTGTTTTATCCACAGCCTCTATTGTTGGTGGAGTGTTTTCCACAACTGGTGTTGATAAATCTACTCTAATATAATTACTGTATTTTGCTAGAGTATAACCATATACATTACTATTTGTTGTTAATGATACTGGTACTTTATACCAAATATCATTGCCTACCTTTTGACTTGATAATACTGGTACATAAGTATATGTATATAATCCACTTATTTTTGAATAATAAGCATCTTCAGTATTATAGTTTACCCATGTATATTGATTATCACTTGTATCTACTGTTACTTTACCATATGAAGTTGATGTAAGTTTAATTGAATCTGCTGATACCCAGTGTTTTTGATTATAGAAATAATCACTTGTTACTAGGTATGCTACTGTTCTACCATTTAGTGTAGCTTTTGCATAAATTATTACATATCTATCTTTTAATAAAGTCTTCCCTATCTTTGATTGTAATGATGAATCATAATAATATGGTGTATCTTTAGTACTTATACCTACTCTAGGATTAAAATTATTTCCTTGGTCATATAAGTCATATTCATATTTTGCATTGGCATATTCAGTTACATTTTTTGGTGTAATATAACCATTTTTACCATTATTTATTTTTCTTATGTCATTTGCTTTTACATATACATATCCATTCCAATTATATGGTCCAGATGATATTTCATTGTAATTAGAATCAATATTTAAATCACTTATAACTTTATACCATTTTTCTCCATTACTTGTTGTTTCCCCTACTATTACAACTGCATCTTCTGCTTCTGGATATTGATAAATAGTTCTTGAAGATGTTGATGGAGATGAGTATGCATTAGATGATCTTTTTAATACTCCTAATTGATAATAGTTATAATCTTGTAATCCTAACGCTTTATCCATATTGTAATAATTTGATGCCATCTTTTCTGACCAATAAGTATCAGATGCATACTTAACATTCATACCTATCCATTTATCACCAAATTGTGGTCCAAAGTATCTCCAATCTCTTGGATGAGCATAACCATAAGTTATCCACTTATTAGCATATCCTAAAATACTACTTTGGAATGTCGCATACCAATTTGCTGCTTGAGTTGGATTTGAGTCTACTGCGTTAAGTCCAAATCCATTATTTTTATTAATTGATAAATTACTTCTTCCATTTCCTGTCTCATTTCTACTTAAACTTAAAGCAAGAAGTGCATTTACTCCATATTTTTCTTGAGCATAGTAGAAGAATGTTCCAGAGCCATAAAGACGTGATGTTCCTTCTCCTGCTTTGTGTCCATAGACATCTTTTGTATATCCTAAATTATTTCTAATATACTCATCAATATTAATACTAGAATACGCTGTTTTTGTATGATTTGATAAATACATATAATAGTTATAATATGGATTATCTTTATTAACAGCATTGTTATAATTATTATTTCTATAGTCCATAGTTAGTGTTTCAATATCTCTATAAAAATAATGTCCATCATAACTATAATATGTTCCTGTAGATAGCATTGTTGGTTTAGGTCCTATTGTTGATCCTCCTGATGATTTATAATCATTTTGGATTTTAGTAACATAGTTATGTCTAATGTAATCATTGGTTATTGTATAATTACTATAGGATTTTAACCAAGTAACTGGTACGATTTCATATGCTTCTTGTGATATCCATCCTGTAAAGTTTCCTATTCTTACTTTTGCTGTGAATACTCCTTTATCATTTGAATATCCAGAATCAAGTAAACCTCCATCTACTCCTCCATATAGAGAACCTGTATCCATATAGGTATATTGTCTACTTGTTAATTCACTATTTTCATAGAAGTATGTTAATGTTGTTGGATTAACGCTTAAATCTAATAACGCTCTGTTTGCATCTACTATTTTAGTTTGTCCATTTACTTTAGTCATTATAGCAAGGTCTCTAGCACCATTATTTCTCATAAAATTTTTTGCTTCACCAAGAGTATTAAAACAGCCAACCTTGTCTATATATCCATCTGCATGAAATCCTGCTACTTCATATTTAGCACATAGGCTTCTATTTCTATAATTATTCACGTCAAAGGCATGTACATTTTTGAATGTAAATATACTTGTAAAAATAATTGTAATAAGTAATAATTTTTTCTTCATATACATACCTCCTTATATTCTTGTAACTATATTATATCAAGTATTGATTTGTAAATAAATAATTCACATTTTATTCTCCGTAAATTTACGTTTTTTTACAGTAAACAAAAATGTATAAATAAGGATATATTTATTTTGAATTCTTCTTAACTTGATAAAAGTCTTAGAATTGGGTATAATTATAGAGAATATATTTATAGGAGGATGGTTATGGCTAAAGAGTCTAAAGAAAAGAAAGGTACTATATCAAATATATTTATAATTCTATTTTTAATTACATCATTAATTACAAGTGGTGCACTTGTTTATGGTATATTTTTATATGAAGGTATAGAAAGTTTAATAAGATATATCATTATGGGATTAATTGTTGCGAATGATATAAGATTAATATTTAAAACAAGAAGAATGATTAAGGGAAAAGCAAGGAAAAATAAAAAGCCAAAGAAAAAACTTTTCATATTTACTCTACTTATATATTCAATTGTATGTGGCTTTATTGGTTATTACACACTTGATATTTACGGAAAAATTAATGGAGTAAATAAAACAACTGTTACTTATACTTCTTACTTAATCACTATGAACAGTAATACTGCTAAAGATATGAATGATGTTTCTGATATGAAACTTGGTATATTAAGTGATAAAAAAAGTCCTGATGGATATATTATTCCTCAAGAAATGATAAAGGAAAATAATCTACAGGATGATAATGAAATAGTTAGTTATGATGACTATACTTCTATGATTGTTGATTTATATGCTGGTGAAATTGATGGTTCATTTATTACTAGTAACTATGTTTCTATGTTTAGTGGAATCACAGGTTATGAAAATATTGAAAATGATACTAAGATAATTGCTAAGAAAAGTAAATCAATGAAGAAATCTTCAACCTCTAAAGTTGAAACCGCTTCTACTGGAAAAAGTATTACAGAACCATTTACAATTCTTTTAATGGGTATTGATTCAACTGATGAAGTTCTTACTAAGAATGCTATTGCTAATGGTGATACATTAATTCTTATTACATTTAATCCTAAAACATTAAATGCTACAATGTTATCTATACCAAGAGATAGCTATGTTCCAATAGCTTGTTGGAGTGGTAAACCTGAGAATAAAATTACACATGCTGCTGCATATGGTAATGATTGTATGATTAATACTATTGAAGATTATTTTGATGTTAATATTGATTATTATGCTAAGATTAATTTTAAGGGTCTTGTAAAGCTTGTTGATGCTGTCGGTGGTGTTGAAGTTGATGTTCCTAAAGAATTATGTACTGATGATTCTTCAAGAGGAGATCAAATATGTATTCACGAAGGTCATCAAACACTTAATGGTGAACAAGCACTTGTATTTGCAAGAAACAGAAAACAACTTGCTGATGGAGATTTCGGAAGAGCTAAACATCAACAAGAAATAATTATGGCTCTTGTAAATAAGATGAAAGATATAAATGATTTAAAAACATTTATGAGTATTTTAGATACTGTTTCTAATAGTTTAGACACTAACTTAACTACTAAACAAATCTTATCTTTCTATGATGTTGGTAAAGATATTATTAAGAAGAGCTTAAGTAGTAATGAAGCTGACCTTGTCAATATTCAACAATTATTCTTACAAGGTTCTGGCCAAATGATATATGATGAAAGAGCAAGAATGGTATTATGGGATTATGTCCCAAATACATCAAGTAAAAAAGATATTATTCAAGCTATGAAAGTTAATCTTGAATTAGAAGAACATGAGGATATTAAGGAATTCCATTTCTCAATAAATGAACCTTATGAAAAGAAAGT
>CACXJP010000013.1 GCA_902768065.1 uncultured Erysipelotrichaceae bacterium | reverse complement strand
CCCTATACTTATTGTTAATATACTAATAAGAACAAATAAAAATACTTTTATTTTTTTTCTACTATTTCTCATTATTTACACACCTTCCCATCTTATAAGGTAATAATATCATATATTTATACTCTTCTTCAAATTCTATACAAAATAAAAGATAGCTTTTACGCTATCTTTACATAACTGTTTTAATAATTTCTATCTCTTAAAAATGCAGGTACCTCATAGTCTCCTCCACCTACTGGATTTGAACTATCAGCATCATCATCTTCATCAGTTTGAAGAATTTCTGGTTGATATGGATAATCATCTCTTGCTTGACTTCTTCTAGATGGAGTTTGATTTGTATTACTATAAATTGGCTCTGGAGCACTTTGTTTCTTATCAAAACCAGTAGCAATTACAGTAACAATTACCTCATCACTTAAGTTCTCATTAATAACAGAACCAAAGATTGTATTTATATCAGTATTACTTGCACTTCTAACAACTTCTGCAGCTTGTTCAGCTTCAAATAAAGTTAAGTTAACCCCACCAGTAATATTAATTATTGCATCTGTAGCACCTTCAATAGATTGTTCAAGAAGTGGACTAGATACTGCTTGTTTTGCAGCTTCAAGTGCTCTATCTTCTCCCATACCAATACCAATACCAATAATTGCACGTCCACTACCTTCCATTACAGCTTTAACATCTGCAAAGTCAAGGTTAACAAGTCCAACTACAGCAATCAAGTCAGATATAGATTGAACACCACGTCTTAATACATTATCTACTTCTTTGAATGCTTCTAACATAGGTGTTGATTTATCAATTATTTCTCTTAATCTATCATTTGGAATAACAATTAATGTATCTACATGCTTTCTTAATTCTTCAATACCTTTAAGTGCATTTTCCATTCTTCTCTTTCCTTCGAATGAGAATGGCTTTGTAACTATTGCAACTGTAAGAGCACCTAATCCTTGAGCAATTTCTGCAACTATTGCAGCAGCTCCAGTACCAGTTCCTCCACCCATTCCAGCTGTAATAAATACCATATCTGCACCACTTAATGCATCTTCAATTTCTTTTTTAGATTCAACTGCAGATTCTTTACCAACTTCAGGTTTTCCACCTGCTCCAAGTCCATCTGTCAAAGTAGCACCAATTTGGATTTTAACATCTGCTTTTGATGAATTTAATACTTGTAAATCTGTATTAGCTGCAATAAATTCTACACCTTTAACACCAGATTCAACCATTCTATTAATAGCATTTCCACCGCCGCCACCTAATCCAATGACTTTGATTTTAGCTAATTGATCCATTTCTAATCCGCCTATCATACCTTGTCCTCCTTACATCAGAAATCGTAATAAAAATTACAATTAACATCTATATAAAGTTATACACTTCTAATCTCTTCTATTTCTTCATCTGTAAACATATTATAATGCTTATCTCTCAAATTTAGTTTTTCATTAAAATACTTAATGATGCCAAGACAACTACTATACTTGTTATGTCTTATCCCAATAGTTGTAATGTTCCCAACCCTAGCAACAAAACCAAATTCTTGCTCAACTAAATACTGAAAACCAGCCAATTCAGTCAAGCCACCTGTTATAATTATATAACGAATTTCTCTATTTGTTAAGTTTTTTATTTCATTTTTCGCAAGTTTTAATAATTCTCTAACCCTTGCTTCTACAACTTTAGAAACTCCAAGTTGATTAATTTCTTTTGTATTATTCTTATCTATTTCTAAATTCCACTTATCATTACTATCAGCGTAACTAGCCATAGCAACAGCAAAATGTTCTTTTATATCTCTTGACTGACTAATCTTTGATTTAAAAACATAAGTCAAATCCTTATCAACATTTTTACTGCCTAAAGGAATAACGCCATTTTTTATTTGAATTCCTCTATTAAAAACAGAAATATTAGTAGAATTTTCACCTATGTTTATTATTGCACCAACAAGAGCATCCTCTTTTTTATTACTTAATGCATAGTAATCGCCAAATGATGAATAACAAATATCAACAACTTCTAAACCAGCTAACTTTAAAACAGAAAGAATTCTATATAATGACTCTTTTGGTGAACTAGAAACAACAACTCTAGTATTAATTGCACTTCCCTTAAGTCCCTTAGGATCTTTAACACTTTCCTCACCGTCTATTGTAAAATTAATTGGCATTGCAGTAACTAATTCATAATCTTCAAAATCATGATTTTTTAAAGCAGAAAGTAACACATTACTTACATCTTTACCACTTATCTCATTGTAATCATCAACATCACAATCACCACTTAAAATATCAAATTTACAACCTTCAGGTGGAACAGATGCAATAACTTTATTTATTTCAATCCCTAATATATTATTAACTTCTTCTATAGCTGACTTAACACTATTAGTAGCAGATTTTATATCAGAAATAAAACCTCTTTCAATCCCAGAAGATGGATGACTAGTTTTAGAAAGAACATTATACTTATCACCAATTTTTTCACAAACAATAATTTTAATACTATCTGTACCTAAATCAATACCTGTATAAAAATCATTCATATCTCCATCTCCTATCTTCAAATTTAATTATACTATGACAACAAAAAAAAAGAAAGGAAAAACTTTCCCCATTAAAATTATACTTTTTTATTATAATCCTACTCTTTTATTTGAAAATGATTTCCACTATCCAAATATAATATTCCCTTATGTCCTTCTAATTGAGTTAAAACTTCATTATAATGATTTATCATTTTAAATTTAGTAAGTGTTAAATAAACCATATTACCATCATCCATATATAACAAAAATCTATCTTTATCATAATCATTAGGTTGATATTCGATATCACTAATTTTTGATAAAGTATTATCTTTTATCTTTGTCATACCTTTAATGAATTTAGAATACTTTTTATCAGGTACATAATTAAGAAGACGAGGTACTCTAAAATTCTCACTTATTTCATCTTGAGGAACACTACTATCATTTTCTAAAACATATTTATCTTTATTAGTATCAAAAAATAAAGCTTTATTCTCTACAACATAAACCTCTAATGTAAAACCTAATTTCTTTTTTATATTACAAGAATCAATATATTTAGATTTAGATACCTTTTTTTCCCTGCTACGTGTCTTCATCAATATAAAATTAGGATAATTTTTTATATCCGCAAGTTCTATAATATAATCGTCATTTAAATAATTATTACCTTTAATAATAATATTTTTAGTTTTTATTTTCAAAGAAAAATATACGCCAAAAAATAGTCCTAATATAACTAAAAGAACCATAAATAAACCTGCAAATCTTACTTTAGTTTTTTTGACTATTTTCTTTGACATATTACTCCCAATTAACAAATTCTTGTTCTATTTTCATATTTATTCCATATTCTTCTAATACTTTATCATGTGCTAAATCAATTAAGTATTTTATATCACTACTACAAGCATTTTTATAATTAACAATGAAATTAGCATGTTTGCTGCTTATCATTGCTCCACCCTTTTTCTTACCCTTTAAACCAATATCTTCTATCAATTTACCAGCAAAATTATCTGGTGGATTTCTAAACACACTACCCGCACTTGGATATTCCAAAGGTTGAGATTCTATTCTTCTCTTTCTTCTCTCACGAATTACTTCTTCTATTGCTTCTCTTTTCCCAACTTTTAATTTCAAAACAACCTCCAAGCAAATATAACCAGGATGTTTTTGTAAAAAAGAACTCCTATAATGGAAATCCATCTCTTTATTTACTAAATTAATAACATTTAATTCTGGAGTTAAAACCTTAACACTTTCAACAACATATCCCATATCAGACTTATAAGCACCAGCATTCATAAACACTGCTCCACCTACACTACCAGGAATACCAGAAGCAAATTCTAAACCAGTAAGTCCTTTCTTTGCTGTTTGCAAACTCAATTTTATCAATGAATAACCAGCACCTACTCTTATTTTAGTTTTTCCTATAAACTTAATATCATTAAATTCACTCAATTTAATTAACACTCCATCATATAAAGAATCACTAAAAAGTAAATTAGATCCATTCCCCAATATTTTATGTTTTATATTGTTAGAGCGCAAAATATTTAGTAATCTGATTAATGAATTTACATTCTTTGGATAAACTATTGCTCTAGCTTTTCCACCAGCACAATAAGTAGTATATTTTTTCAAAGATACATTTTCTTCAATTTTACCAATATTCTTTTCTTTAATTAAATTAATTATATCATTCATGAAAATCACCTGATTATTTTTCTAATTTCTTCATATATTCTAGTTGCAGAATCATCTATTCCCAATTTTCTACTTTCCTTAGACATTTTATCATAAAGATCACTATTATCAAACAATTTATCAATTTCATTAATAATCTTATCCTTAGAAAAATCTTCTTCGCTAACTATTATACAAGCACCTTTATCACTTAATTCCTTTGCATTTTTATATTGATGATTATTTGTAACATAAGGAGAAGGAACTAATATTGCAGGCAACCCTATTGCAGTAATCTCTGCAATTGTAGATGCTCCTGCTCTAGATACTATTAAATCACTATCTTTAAGTAAATTTATTAGATTATCCATAAAAGGAACAATCTTAACATTTTTAGATACCTCTATATCCTTATAATCATCATAATAAGCTTTTCCAGTAATAATCAATACTTGATATTCTTTATCATTAAAACCGGGAATTAACTCCATTATTTTTTTAGTCATTGTTGTACTTCCTAAAGATCCCATTACAACAACTACTAATTTTTTATTTTCAGAAAAACCAATTTTACTTTTCTTTAAAACATCAACTTTTATAATTTCCTCACTTCTAGGATTACCTGTATAACAAACCTTTTCTTTAGGAAATAATTCTAAACTATGTGGAAGCGAAACACATATTCTATCCGCAAATTTACTAATAAACTTATTAGATAGTCCGGGAATTGAATTCTGCTCATGTATAAGTGTTGGAATATTCTTCTTATGAGCAGCATACAAAACTGGAGCTGTTATATATCCCCCTGCTCCCACAACAACATCTGGTTTAAATTTATCAATTTCTTCTTCTGCTCGTTTTACCGCTTTTCTAAATTTTTTCAACACCCCAATATTTGCAAAAATATTTTTTCTGTTTAACCCACTCATTTCTAATCCAACAAATTTAATTCCCATCTTTGGAATAATATCTTTTTCCATTCTATCATTTGTACCAATATATAAAATTTCAGAGTCTTTTTCCATTTCTTGGATTTTTCTAATAATCGCAATTGCGGGATAGATATGTCCGCCTGTTCCACCTGCTACTACAATAACCTTCATCTAATCCCTCCATTTAACCAAATTATAACATATTTAATAAGATAAATATCACAATATATTAAATAAAAATAATACTTTACACTTATATTTTATTTTGAAACAAAATATTATATTACTAAACCAATCAATAATTGTAAATGTATAAATAATATGATAAAATACAAATCAAAGAAAAGAGGGTTACTATGAACGCAATTGGAATTATCGCAGAATATAATCCATTCACAAATGGTCATTTATATCATCTGAATTCAATTAAAGAAAAGTATCCAGAACATGCTATTATTTTAATTATGAGTGGTAATTTTACACAAAGAGGAATACCTACTATTATAGATAAATTCAAAAGAACAGAAATAGCTCTAAAATTAGGTGTTGATTTAGTAATTGAACTACCCTATCCATTTGCAACAGAAGCTGCAGATTTTTTTGCCTATGGAGCAATAACACTTTTAGAAAATTTAAATGTAGAAAAAATAGTATTTGGAAGTGAATCAAATAACACTGATGATTTAGAATTAATTGCCAAAACGCAAATCGATAATAATGAATTAGATAAATTAGTTAAAATATATTCAAAACTTGGATATAATTATCCAACAGCACTATCACAATCTATATTTGATTTAACAGGAAAGAAAATCACTACTCCAAATGACCTACTAGGAGTAAGTTATATTAAAACAATTTTAAAAAATAATTATAAAATTAAATATGAAACAATCAAAAGAACAAATGATTATCATAAAGGAATTGATTCAGCAACATCAATTAGAGAATTACTAAAAAAGAATGACGATGTTAAAGATTTTATTCCAGAATTAGAATTAGACTATTTACACGATTTTCATTTTATAGATGATTATTTTGATATTCTAAAATATAAAATAATCACAGAAAACGACTTATCAATTTATCAAACTGTAGATGAAGGAATTGATAAACTACTAAAAAAAGAAATAACAAATGCCAAAAATATTGATGACTTTATAAAGCTTATTAAAAGTAAAAGATATACATACAATAAAATCACAAGAATGCTAAACCATATATTATGTAATTTTACAAAAGAAAAAGCTAAATCATTTAAAGAAATTAAATATATTAGAATCCTAGGTTTAAATAAAACAGGAAGGACTTATTTAAATACAATAAAAAAAGACATAACTATTCCTTTAATAAGTAAATTATTAAGAGAAAAAGATGACATGTTAGAATTCGAATTAGAAACAACAAAAATATATGATATAACAAGTAATAATAATTTATTTAAAAAAGAATGTGAAAAAATAATATATATAGGAGATGAAGAAAATGATCAAAAGTAAAAACACTGGTCAAATAATTGTAATTAGTGCCCCATCTGGTGCAGGAAAAGGAACAATAATTAAAAAATTATTAGAAAACAATTCGAAAGATAGATGGTTATCAGTTTCAGCAACAAGTAGAAAACCAAGAACTGGCGAAAAAGATGGTGTGAATTATTACTTTATTACAGAAGATGAATTTAAAAACAAGATTAAAGAAGAATATTTTCTAGAATATACTAATTATGCTGGAAATTACTATGGTACACCTAAAGAATATATAAGAGAAAAAATAAATAAAGGCATTGATGTAATTCTAGAAATTGAAATAGAAGGTGCAACTAATATTAAAAAGTTAATACCTGAAGCATTGTTTATTTTCATAATGCCACCTTCACTTAAAGAGCTTGTTAAAAGATTAAAAGGAAGAGGAACAGAAACAAATGACAAAATAATAAAAAGGTTCAATGCCGCATATAGAGAAGTTAATGAAGTAACAAAATACAACTATGTTGTTGTAAATGATGAAATTGATACTGCAGTAGATAAAATTGAATCTATAATAAAAGCAGAAAAATGTAGAGTTGACCGTATTGAAGAAGTTTACCTAGATACAAAAGAAGAAGAAATCCACGAATTATTAATGAATGATGAATTTGACAATTCAGGTTTAGGAGATAAAATATGAAAAAGCAAATAAAGGAATATATTGAAGAGGTTGAAAAGAAAATAGAAAATAAAGAAATAACCAAAGAATATAAAAATGATATGCTAAATTACATATCATTTTACCAACATGAAAGATTAATTCATCTAATAGTAACAGTCTTTGTAGGAATATGTGCAGTACTATTCTTCCTAGCAATGATGTGTTTCGAACAAATAATACTAATTGCAATTTTTATAATTCTATTGCTATTATTTATTCCATATATTTTTCATTACTATTTCCTAGAAAATAGTATTCAAAAGTTATATTTATTATATAAAGATATTAAAAATAAGGATTAATCCTTATTTTTTTATACATCAATACTAGATTCGCTATTTATAAGTATCTTATTAATTATTGCAATTACAATACCAGCTAATGAAACACCTGCTAAAACTATAAATAATATTTTTGTAGCACTCATCTTTTCAGTAGTCTCATCTTTTTTCTCTTCTATATCCTTACTATCAGTTTTATTATTATTAACCTTAGAACTACTTTTTTTATTTGTTTTCTTACTATTTTTTATTGTATTTACCTTCTTAGTATCACTTTTAATAATATCACTTATATCAATTACAGTATCAGAAGACCCTAATGTACTACCAGTCTGAGAATTACTATCCTCATCATAGTATGTATAGTATGTTCTAGAATAGCTATAGTTTCTTCTATAATTATTATAATTAGAATTTGAGTTTGAATTACTACTATCATTAGAATAATTTGATTCATCATGATTTGGTTCCGGATTAACTACAGGCACATTAACAATATCAGCAACAAAAGTTCCTACCTTAAAATCATAACCATAAGTTGAGCTTCTAGCAAAAACAAAATTACCACTATAATAAAATTCAGTATCATTATCAATAAAATCAGATATACCCATTTCGTTGTATTTATTTATAAAGAACTCTTTAACTTTGTTAAGAATATAATCATTTGTATTAGTTATATTACTTGGTACCTTAACTTTGATTCTTTCATTTAAAGTTGCAATTAATTTACCATAATATTTATGATTATAAAAACATGCAAATGGAAAGTCGCTTGTTCCACCAATATGATATGGAGTCAATGATGCACATTCAATATCATATTGACTTGCAAAAGAATTAACTCTCTCTTCCAAATCATAACCATCCTCAAAGTATTCTTCTAAAGGGAATTCATTTTCAAACACAAATTGGTTATTATCAATAAAATTATCTACATATGCTTGTTCATCATCAGTATGTTCATTTGTATTTAGATATACAACAAAAAGTGATATTTGATCTAAATATAAAGAATTATGAAAAATCCTAATTATACCTGTATAATCAAAATCACTATATCTAACAAAGTCTGCAGCAAAATCATATCCAAGTGAATCATAATCAAAATTATTTTCAACCATTCTTTTCTTAATTTCATTTTCAACCTCAGTGTTTAAAACACTCTTATTAGATTCATCGTAATCATAAGCCTGACTTTCTAACAATCCAACATTGATACTATCACCAATTATATTCTTTATTGTTTCAAGTTCAGAATCAACATTAGTCTCATCAACACTATCATTTAATAGTAAAACGTTACCATCATCTAATTGATTTTGTAGAAGCAAATCATCTTGAAGATTAGTTAAATCTTCACATTCTAAAACAACGGTACTATCATTTGTATCGCCTAAATCTAAATCACTATTATTATCCTGAGCAAAAACATTCATTGGAATAAATAATAGTAACAATAATAATATAAACAAAAATAAACTTCTACTTAACGTCTTAGCCATTAAAATCAACTTCCTTTTTTACTGATTTAATGAGGTCACATCATCCCATATGAATGTTATCTTACTTAAAAACCAATCATTGTCAATATATTTTTTATAAAAAAAATATGTAAACCCATTGTATATCAACGATTTGACTCAATTTTTTAAACATCATTTCAAAAAAAATTGACACTTCAGCAAAATAATAATTTGACATACATTTTAATGTAAAATATAAGTAAACAAATTATGCGAAAATAATACAAAAATGTACACATATGTAAAATTGGTTATATTTTGTTCAAAAATAGTAATATCAACAATGTAAATAAAATAAGCGTTTATCGGCTTTTATTTGACAAATACAAAAGAAAAATTGACATTGGTTTTACAATGTCAATTTACAACAAATTTTTTTTATTATTTTTTTAAATTTCTATGATTCTAATAAAGTTTGTATTATTTGATTCTCCGAAAGGAAAACCTCCAGTTATCACTACTTTATCTCCATAAGATAAATTAAATTCACTTTGTGAAAGAATTCTAGCCTCATTGACCAATTCTTCCATATTTCTAAACTCAATATCTGTTATAACAGGCTTAACACCAAAATTAAGAGAAACTTTTTCAGCTATATGGCTAGATGGACAAATAGCAAGTATTGTACAATTTGGTCTTAAATTACTAATCTTCCTAGCAGTAAATCCACTCATTGTAGCAGTTACAATTAATTTGATATCATCATACAAAACAGATTCTTCCACTAACTTGGCTATAGTATCAGATATACCTATTTTACCTTTATATTCAATCTGTTCAGAGTAATCTATTGTTGACTCAACATATTCACATATTCTAGACATATATGCAACTGACTCAATAGGATATTTTCCAATAGTTGTTTCACCAGATAACATAACACAATCTGTACCATCAATTACTGCATTTGCAATATCAGAAACTTCAGCTCTTGTTGGTCGTGGACTTTTATACATAGAAGCCAACATTTCAGTTGCAACAATAGCAAATTTCCCCTGTTCACGACATTTTTTTATTATTTCCTTTTGCAAAATAGGAAGCATTTCCATTGGAACTTCAACACCTAAATCTCCACGGGCAATCATTATTCCATCACTTATATCAATTATCTCATCAATATTATCAATTCCTGTTTGGCTTTCAATCTTTGAAATAATTCTTGCATCTCCGCCAACTTCCTCTATAATTTCCTTTGCTTCTAAAACATCTTCCTTCTTATTTACAAATGATAAAGCTAAATAATCGCAAGAATGAGATGCAGCATATGATATTTCATATCTATCTATTTCACTTATAAATTTTAAATTTAAATTAACTCCCGGAACATTTATAGTTTTATGATTACATATTTCTCCATCATTTAAGGCCTCTAATAAGACATAATCTTCTCCTTTTTCAATAACTTCTAAATCAAGTAAAGCATTATCAATAAGAACGTGAGAGCCTATTTCTATATAGTCTATTGCCTCAGGATGATTAACTGAAAATTCATAATTATTTCCCAAAACATTTCCTTTAACCATTTTAATAGTTTGTCCTGTATTTATTGTTATTCCATCATTTTCAAATTCTAGAGTTCTAAATTCAGGTCCTTTTGTATCATACATAATAGCCACAGGCATATTAGTATATTTTCTTACCATTCTAACATTATTTATCGTATCAGTAATATCATCTTCAGATGCATGAGATAAATTAATACGAGCACAATTCATTCCTTTTAAAACCATCTGTTTCATAGTTTCAAAATTATTTGATGCTGGACCTATACTACATATTATTTTTGTTTTTTTCATACTATCATCACACCCTATCATACTATGATAAATATACTATATAAACACAAAAAAAAGAATAGGTAAATTCCTATTCTTAACTATTTTTGACACTTTTCACAATAATGTGTTCCTCTTCCATTTATCTTTGCTTTTAACAAAATACTCTTACATTTAGGGCATTCGCTTCCACCCTTTCCATGAACAAGCAATTCATTCTGAAACAAACCATGTACTCCCTCTGAAGATGTAAAACTTTTTATTGTTGTTCCACCCAATTTAATAGCCTTTTCTAGAACAATTCTAGTATTTTCAATAATCTTGTCACATTCATCAGAAGTAATATCACAAGCCCTTCTATAAGGATTTATACCACTCATAAATAATATTTCATCATCATATATATTACCAATCCCAGTAATAATACTTTGATCCAATAATACCGTTTTTATTGGTAATCTCTTATTCTTAAACTTTTCTATTAGATAATCGCTATTTAATTTTGAATCATCATACTCAAGGCCCAAATCAGATAATGGTTTGACTTTATATGTATCCTCTTTTTTTATTAAATACATTTTTCCAAACTTTCTAACATCATGAAATCTAAAACTAATATCATCATCAAGAATAAACTCAACATGTTCATGCTTATTAATTGGATCCTCTTTTTTTCTAAAAAGAAATTTTCCTTCCATTCGCAAATGTATAAGTAATGAAAAATTATCAAGTTCAATAACAATAAATTTCCCTCTAGTTTTAATGTTATTTATTTTTTGACCCACAACATTATTTATAAATTCATCCACATTCGGATAAGCAATAATATTATTCCAAAAAACATTACATCCTGTTATTTCTTTATGAACTATTTCCGGAATTAATTTTTTAACAACAGTAATTACCTCGGGTTTTTCTGGCATAATCTCACCTACTTTGCTTCATACCAATTATTTCCAATTTCAATATCTACTTTTAAAGGAACTGATAATTTAATTGTATTTTCCATTTTATCCTTAACTATTTTTTTAACAACCTCTAGTTCATCATTTAAAACATTAAATACGAGTTCATCGTGTACTTGAATTAACATTTTACTCTTTAAATTACGCTTATTGAATTCATCATATATTTCAACCATAGCCTTTTTCAAAATATCAGCAGCAGTACCCTGAATTGGTGTATTTAATGCCATTCTTTCTCCACTACTTCTAATCATATAATTTCTATTATTTAACTCTTCAATAACTCTCTTACGATTCATTAAAGTCTTTACATAACCATATTTATATGCCATTGCTTTAGCTTCTTCCATATATTTTAGAATACCTGGATAAGTCTCTAAATAATCATCAATAAAGTTCTTAGCAGTTTTTATATCAATACCTAAATCTTCAGATAATCCAAACCCACTAATACCATACAATATACCAAAATTAACAGCTTTAGCATTTCTTCTCATATCTTTAGTTACTTCTTCCATAGGTACATGAAAAATATCAGATGCAGTTTTAGCATGAATATCTTTTTCTTCAATAAAAGCTTTTATAAGATTTTCCTCATTTGACATATGAGCAAATATTCTAAGTTCAACTTGAGAATAGTCACTAGATAATAATACAGAATCTTCATCAGGAATAAATGCTTTTCTAATTAATCTAGAATATTCACTTCTTGCAGGAATATTTTGCAAATTAGGCTCAACACTTGATAATCTACCTGTTCTTGTTAATGTTTGAGTAAAAATTGTATGAATTCTTTGATCTTCTCTTATTTCAGCTTCCAATCCAACAGCATAATTAGAATATAATTTTGTTAATGTTCTATATTCCAATATTTTCTCAACAATAGGATGCTTATCTCTTATTTTATCTAGTATTTCTTTATTAGTAAGAAACCTTTGCCCTTCTTTAATTCTCTTTGGATATTTTATACCTAAATCAACAAATAGAATTGGTCCAAGTTGTGAAGGACTTAATATATTAAACTCCTTACCTGCTAAATCATATATTTCTTTTTCCAATACTTTAATTTGTTTATCTAAATCAACTTCAACGTCTTTTAAATAACCTCTATCTACCTTGATACCAGTAATCTCCATATCAGCTAAAACACTAGCTAAAGGCATTTCAATATTATTAAATAATTCTTCTTCTCCATCTTCTTTTAATTTATCTAAAACTTTTTTCCTTGTCTCATAAATAAATTTTGCTTTTAAACATCCAAGTTTTTTTAGCTCTTCCTCATCATATAATTTTGGTCTTTTTTCAGTACCAAAGAATGTCTCATAATCAGTAATGTTATAACCAAAGCTTCTAGCAACAAAGCTTATATCATCTTTAACAACATAATCAAGTAAATACATTGCTATCATTGCATCATAATTAACACTCTTTATATTAATTTTTTTATTTAGAACAACTAAACACTTTTTAAAATCATAAGTATACTTTTCAATACTATTATTGAATAAAGAATCATACTTTTCAATCTCATTTTCTGGAATATAATAATACTTCTCCCCATCATATATACTAATTCCTAAGATTTCACTTTTACTATATATATTTCCTCTAGTTTCTAAATAGAAAGCAAATTCTTTATTCTTTAATTCGGAAATATCACTTATACTAATTTCTTCTTTCTTCTCTTCTTTTGATTCTACTCCACTAAAATCTATCTTTTTTAATAGTGAGTAAAATTCTAACTCTTCTAATTCTTCTTTAAATCTCACTTCATTATAACCGTTATAAATACAATCTTCTAAATCAAAATCTAATGGAACCTCTCTATATATAGTAGCTAAGTCATAACTCATATAAGCATTATCTTTATCCTGCTCTAGTTTTTCTTTCGTTTTACCCTTTATTTCATCAATATGTTCATATAATCCATCCAATGATTTATATTCAGTAAGAAGCTTAATAGCTGTCTTTTCCCCTATTCCTTTTACTCCAGGAATATTATCACTAGAATCACCCATTAGTGCTTTCAAATCAATCATCTTTATTGGATCAATACCATATGTATTTTTAAATTCATCTTTGGTCATCATTATATGATCATTAGATTTTAATAATTTTACTACAACTTCATCACTAATTAATTGTAATAAATCTTTATCACTACTTACAATTGTAGCAATAAATTCATCTTCTTCATCCACCTTTTTAGCAAGAGTACCAATAATATCATCTGCTTCATAATTATCTATTTCATAATACTTAATACCCATTGCCTGTAATACTTCTTTAGCCTTAGGAAACTGCAACTTTAATTCATCCGGCATAGCAGCCCTACCAGCCTTATAATCATCATATTTATCATGTCTAAAGGTTTTTCCCTTATCAAATGCAACCATTATATAACTTGGATTTTCTTCCTTAATTATTCTATTCATCATATTAATAAAACCATATAATGCATTTGTTGGAAAACCTTTAGAATTTCTCATGATAGTTCCTTGATATGCAGTTGCAAAAAAACTTCTAAAAAGTAAATTATTACCATCTACTAATATAATCTTTTTCATTTTAATCACCTGCATCTAGTATAACATAAAATATACTCTAATCACCAATTTTTAATGAATAATAAACTGGATCATCACTAGATCTATTTTCTAATTTTTCAACTCTATCACTCACAAATAATAAGTATAGAACAAACATTATATAGATAAGTCCTATAACAATCCCCGTCTTTAAAATTTCTCTAATTTTTTGTGCTTTCATCATTTTAATTCACTCCTTTCTTTTTTACATTTCAAGTATATACCGAATATTTGTTCGTGTCAATGATATTTTAAAACATTTGTTCGTGCTTTACACAAAAAGTATTAAAACGTTTGTTTGACTTACGAACAAATATATGATAAAATAAACCCATAAGGAAGTGAATTTATGGAAAAATTAACTGGAAAACAAAAGTTTATTTTGGATATATTAAAGAAAATGATTGCTAAAAATGGATATCCACCTACAGTTAGAGAAATTGGTGAAGAAGCTCACCTATCATCTCCTGCAACAATTCATTTTCATCTTAAACAACTTGAGGAAAAAGGATATATAAAGAAAGATGATAATAAAAACAGAACTTTGGAAATATTAGTTCCAAATGAATATTTAGAAACAAATGATAAAATTGTTGATGTACCATTACTTGGTAAAGTAACTGCTGGATCACCTATTGAAGCAATAGAAATGCCAGATGAATATTTCTCATTACCAGCAAACTTAATATCTACGAAAGAAGAAACATTTACATTAAAAGTAAGTGGTGAATCAATGATCAACGTAGGTATTTATGATGGAGATATATTAATTGTAGAAAGAAGAAATACTGCAAGAAATGGTGAAACAGTTGTTGCAATGAATGATAATAATGAAGTAACAGTTAAAACATTCTATAAAGAAAACGGATACTTCAGATTACAACCAGAAAATGATACTATGGATCCAATTATCTTAAAAGAATGTACAATTTTAGGAAAAGTAATTGGTTTATACAGAAAATTATAAAAGAAGAGAACATATTATATTGTTCTCTTCTTTTTATTATAATCACTTAAAACATTTGTCTTTCCATATAGATTAATCACCATATTATCACTTTGACCGTATGGCTCACTAACAAGTTTAATAGAATCATTATTATTAATTATTTCCAAAAAAGTATATATCAAACGTTCAGTCTTATTATAACTAATAGAATCTTGCTTATCTACAAATCTTGAAACCATTTTCTTAGTATGCATATAATCTTCTACTCTATCACTTCTATCACCATTCTCATATAACTCTTCAATTTCTTTTTTATCACCATCTGTATAACTGCCAAAACTATTATTAATATTAGATGACAAATTCTCATGATAAGAATAATTAAAAACTTGTAATGTAGGAACCTCAACTATTCTAACACCAATATCATACAAAAAATCAAGAAATAAGCTCAAACAGATTATAAAGTCTGCAGATACATATTTATTGCGAAATTTCTTTCTAATTGGCTGCAAATCATATTTTATATTTTCGTTATGAAATCCATTAAGTGATTGTATCCCATAAATATAACAAATTGGTTTACCATTTTCTTTAGAAATACCAAAATGAATCGCAGGAAATTCATAATTAATTGGAATATCAAATAAATCATCTGAATATTTACGTATAGAAAACACAATATTTTTATTTGTTTCAAACCAATCTTCATTATCTTTGATACAATATGCAAGAACATCTTTATTATCAAAAGTATCTATTTCTCTATATTCAGGTAATACAGAATAATTCTTCATAAATAATGCTTGCCTCTCAAGAAATTTTTCAACATTTACTATATCATTAGATCCCATACGTAGCCAAATACTACGAATAAAGTTGTATGAAGCATTTATACTATGTTTATAATCCTCAAAATAAAATTCTACAAGTTTTTTTAGAAGATAAAAAAATCTATCAGAATCTGTAACATAAATATATGTATCATCAACACCTTTTCTTGCATCTTTACTATTTTTAGCTAAATAATTAATTGATTTAAGTCCATTAGTATATGAATCATTATCATCCTTGTCCAAATAGTTCACAAATTCATTTAACGTTTTATCATCAAAAACAAATTTTATCTCAGGCATACTATATATATCACATAGCATATCAGGAATTGTTCTAGTAAGAAATATCTTTCTTATATTCTCCATAAAATCTCCTCCATAAACTTAAATCAATTAAAAAACTAACTAAAAAATAGTCTACTGACTATTTTCAATAAAACTTCTCACAACGTAACTTGCTATTAAAAGTCCCGCAGACGATGGAACAAAAGCGGTTGATCCGGGAGTTCTATCTCCAGTCTTTTTAGGCAATTCAGTAGAAGATAAAACCATAACTTTCCCTTTAATTCTCTCATCTTTAACAAACTTTCTAATAATCCTTGCCAATGGATCATTAACAGTTTTTCTTATATCAACAATTTCCAATTTAGATGGATCAAGTTTATTACCAGTACCCATACTTGAAATCATACTTATATTTCTATTAATACATTCTTTAATAACTGCCTTTTTTACACTTACAGTATCACAAGCATCAACAAAGAAATCTATATCATAGTCAAATAATTCTATATAATTATCTAAATCTATGTATTTCTTTATCTTTAATACTTTACATTTATCATTAATATCACTGATTCTCTCTTCTAAAACATCAACCTTACTCTTACCAATAGTAGAAGTCAATGCAACAATTTGTCTATTTATATTACTAATGTCTACATCATCAAAATCTACTAAAATAAGTGTACCAACATTACTTCTAGCTAAAGCTTCGGCAACATATCCGCCAACTCCACCACAGCCAAGAATTAGTACACTTTTTTTACTTAAAATATCTAAATTATCTTTTCCTATAACTTTCTCAAGTCTAGAAAATTTATGCTGCTTTGTAGTCATAATCAACCTTCTTCTTTATTAAAGTTTTTTGACCTACATTCCCTAATCTACGTAATACTAATGGTTTATCATAGATAACCTTATTTATGTAACTAATCTTTGTATAAATTTCAGTGTTAGACTTTGCCATTTTATAGTATTTATTTAAATTTCTATAATCTCTTGTATTTATAGAACTCATAGCTTTTAATGTATCTTGTAAACTATCCTCAGGTATTTCTGTATCTGAAAGGATTGTACATTCAAAATTATTTATAAAATCAGCAGTATCTGCTAAATCAGCAATGCCTGCAGATTGAAGCTTATTTCCTAAATCATTAGAATCACTTGATTCCTTAACTACTTTTTGTAATAAAGCAATCTTATCACTTGTTAATTGTTTATGAAACCCTAAATCTTCAAATGAAACATATCTACCTCTTTTAGGTCTATTAGGAATTTCCTTTTGCATATCAACTATAGCCTTACTATAAAGTTTATCGATACTTTCATTTACTTTTCTAGGTGGTTGAGGGACTTCATAAACATCATATAAAGATGAATCAGTCTCAACTTTAGTAGTTACTAAGAATCTTCTAGGATACAAAATTGATTTACTTCTAATAAAATCGATAGGAGCTGTTGCTGTTTTTGAGTTTTTAAAACTTGACTCAGAGAATTTTTCTCTATTGACAATTATATCACTCTCACCAGCATCGTCATAACAAACCCCTTTACGAACTTTAGATGCATCCTTTAATTTAATTTGAACATTCATGACACGTCTTTTATTAACAATTGGTAATATCAACATATCCACCACTCCTATATAGCGGCTATTATATCATAAAAGGCTTAAAAATGCAATAAAAAAGTCAGAATTGAGATACGTCTGGGACAACGATAAAACCTGTCCTTAGTCCAGGTGGGTGTCTCTATGCTATCTTTAGGATCCTCAAATAAAGAGTATTCAACACCAATAGCAGTTCAAAACTCCCGTATCGTTATTTTAGTCGGTTTTAGTAGAGTCTTACTCGTATCTCTCTGACAATTACATTATATCACACTAGATAATTCTGATACAAGTATTTTCACAATATTTACTAAAATACATAAACTAAACTAGGTGATTTTATGTATTACAAATATCATACTATAAACATTTATTATGAAAAGATTGGTACCTCAAAAAACACTATTCTAATACTTCCTGGATGGGGAAATACTAGACAAACTTTTAATACTATCATAAATGAATTAAAAAAAGAAAATACAATTTATATTATAGATTATCCAGGATTTGGAAATAGTCCTACCCCAAAAAAAGACTTAACAATCTACAATTATTCAGAAATAATATATTCTTTTATCGAGGAGAAAAATCTATCAAATATTATAATTATTGCCCATTCTTTTGGAGGAAGAATTTCATCAATATTATTAGGAAAATATCACTTAAAAATTAATAAATTAATATTAATTGATGTCGCAGGAATAAAAAGAATAAACATTATACTAAAGATTAAAACACTCTACTACAAAATCCTAAAATTATTAACAAATCTTCTACCACTTGAAAAAAAATATAGATTTAGAAGAAAATTGTTTTTAAAATATTCTTCACAAGATTATCTATCTCTACCAAATAATATGTATAAGACATTTAAAAACATAATTAATGAAAATCTATATAAGTACTATAAAAAAATACATAACACCACACTAATTATATGGGGAAAAAATGATAGAGATACACCTATAAAAAATGCAAAAAAATTAAAAAAAATCATAAAGAAATCTATATTAATAACGTTTAATAATGCTGGACACTTTTCATACATAGACAAAGAAAAAGAAACATTACATTTAATAAAGAATTTCATAAAAAAAGAAGATTAACTAATCTTCTTCTATTTTCTCAAAAAATATTCTACCATGGAAATGCCCTGAACTCTGACTATTTTTATCTAACCATATTTTAAGATTAATTTTATCTTTCTTCCCCATCTCTAAATATCCAGTTGTAAGTAGCATATTTTGATTTGATAAGCTCTTTACTGTTGATCCATTAAGAGAATATCTAATATCTTGTATATTAAATCCTTCACTTGAACAACCACATTTATTTTTCATATCAAGATCTTCAACTAGAATTATTTTATAATTAAAATCCTCATTAATAGTATTTTGAAACACCAAATCAATTCCACTACTACTAAGTCCCATACTATCACTCATTTTATCATTTTCATCTAACGTAATAACATTACTTGAAAGCGAAACATATGCACCATTAAAATCACTGGTATAATCAAAAAATGATAGAGTCTTAACTCTAAGAGAAACATAACCAATAACAAAGAACAACGTCATAAAGAAAGCAACAAGAATCACCATATATTTCCATTCATTTTCTTTTATCTTATTTATTGTATGAGATATATCTTTACTATTGTTCTTATTTATGTCATGTATATTCAATTTTTCAATTTTCTTTTTTCTCATATATGACACCCTATTCTAAAACAAGTATATCAAATAACAAAAAAAAATTAAAGTATAATTATAACAAAAAAATAGTATATAAAATACTATTTTTATTATGGTGCTAACCTATTAGGCCCTCTAAATAAGAATTCAGTTTCTTTAACACTTGGAATATTTAAAAGTAGCATTGTAAGTCTATCTACTCCTATTGCAAATCCACCATGTGGAGGACATCCATGTTTAAAGAAATCTAAATAGAATTTAACATCTTCTCCTAGTCCTTTTTCTTTAGCAGATTTAACAATTTCCTCATATCTATGTTCTCTTTGAGCACCTGTTGTAATTTCTACACCTCTCCAAATTAAATCATATCCTTGAAGTATTCCATTTTCATCTCTCATATGATAGAAAGCACGTTTCTCAGCTGGGAAATCTACAACAAATAGGAATTCTGAGCCAAATTTATCTTGAGCAAGTTTATAACATAATCTTTCAGCCTCAGTAGTAAGATCATTCTTATCACTTTCTTCAACTTTGTAGTCGTATCTTTCTTCTAATTCTTTATATATATCAGCAAGTCTCATCTTAGGGAATTCTCCCTTAGGAACAATTATCTCAGAATCAAATACCTCTTTAATTTTATCACCATATAATTCACTAACTTTTGAAAAAGCATAAGTAAGCATCTCAGCTTCTAAATTCATTACATCATTAAAATCATTAATATATGCAAACTCTACATCAAATGAAGTAAATTCAGTTGCATGTCTAGAAGTATTAGAATTCTCTGCTCTAAAACAAGGAGCAACTTCAAATACTTTACCAAATCCACTTGCTAAAGCCATTTGTTTATAAAATTGTGGACTTTGTGCAAGATAAGCTTTTCTATCAAAATATTTAACTTCAAAAACCTCAGATCCAGACTCTGATGCAGCTCCTAATAGTTTAGGTGTATGTATCTCTGTAAATCCATTATTATATAGATACTCTCTCATATATCTTACTAAAGTACTTTGAATTTGAAACATTAAGATATTCTTATCACTTCTTAAATCAATATATCTATAATCAAGTCTAGTATCTAAATTAACTGTAGAAATATCTTTATAATTAAATGGCAATTCTCCAACATTTTTTGAAGTTACATCTATTTTACTAGGAATAATTTCAACTCCACCCATTTTTACTTTAGGGGCATCCATTACTTTACCAGTAACTTTTAAAGTAGATTCAACAGTTAAGTTATCTACTATTTCAACTAACTCTTTATTAGCCTCTTCACTCTTTTCAATAGTAATTTGTACTTTACCAGTATGATCCCTAAGTACTACAAATTGTACCCATTTTAAATTTCTAATTTCATCAACAAAACCACTTATTTCAACTTCTTCATCAAAATGGTTTTTAACTTCACTTATAGTCATTATTCTTCCTCCTCATGATGACAGTGTCCACAGCACTCATGTTCATCTCCATGATGATGTCCACATCCACATTCACAATCATCTTCAAACTCTTCACCAAATTCAGTATTAAGTTTTTCATCTAAATAATAGATTAATACATCTAAAGAAATAATTTCTTCTTCTTTTGTTTTATTATTTTTAATCTTAACTTCATTATTATCTAAGTCTTCACTATTTAAAACACAAGTAAATTTACTATTTAATCTATCAGCCTGTTTAAATTGTCCTTTTAATCCTCTTCCAGTATATTCTGTCTCAACAATAAATCCTGCAAGTCTTAATTCTTGTGTTAAATATGCCGCATATTTCTTTTCATCTTCATTAACATACATCAAGAATAAATCAATATCTTCTACAATTGGTAATTTTACTTTTTCTAACTCAAGTGCCATTACAACTCTTCCTATACCAGTAGCAAATCCAACACATGGAGTTTGAGGACCATCTAATTGATTAACAAGACCGTTATATCTTCCACCAGCTCCAATTACATTATTAGAACCAAATCCTTCTACTTTAGCCTCTATCTCAAATACTGTATGATTATAATAATCAAGTCCTCTAACAATACTTGGATTTATTTCATAATTAATTTGCATAATATCCAAGTACTCTTGAACACGCTCAAATCTATCACGACTCTCATCATTTAGATAATCTAAAGTCTTTGGAGCGCTCTTCATTATTTCATTATCATGATCAACTTTACAATCTAATATTCTTAAAGGATTTTTTTCTAATCTTTCCTGACAATCTTCACAAAAGTCTTTAATATGTGGTTTAAAATGTTTGATTAAAGCATCTCTATAAGCATTTCTAGATTCATTATCACCTAAAGTATTTAAGTTAACTTTAATTTCTTTTAGTCCTAAAGTTTTATAAAGATTAACAGCAGCACTAATAATTTCTGCATCAGATAACGGATCATCACTGCCAAGTATTTCCATACCAAATTGAGTAAGTTCTCTATCTCTTCCAGATTGAGGTCTCTCATATCTATACATTGTTCCATTATAATATACTTTTACAGGTTGATTAGGATCACCATACATTTTATTTTCAATATAACTTCTAACAACTCCTGCAGTACCTTCAGGTCTTAAAGTAATTTTTCTTCCACCCTTATCTTCAAAATCATAGCTTTCTTTAGTAACAATATCAGTAGTTTCTCCTACACCTCTATGAAATAATTCAGTAGCTTCAATTATTGGAGTACGAATATAATTATAATTATACTTCTCCATTAAAGCATCAATTACTTGATCAACATACTTCCATACTTTAGCTTCTCTTCCAAATAAATCATTACAACCTTTTTGTCTCTTTATCATAAAATCCCTCCTAATAAAATAAAAAGATGCCACCTATAAGGACGAGAAAGCTCTCGTGGTGCCACCTTAATTTATACTCTAATACTTATAACGTAGTTACACGCTTTGTATTTAACAGATGTCTTCATTTTACTAAATAAAGTATTTTCACCAACCATACTCTCTCTAAATATTATTATAAAACTACTCTTTCCAACAAAGTTATTTATATTATAAAACAAATTAAGCAATTAAACAATTCTTTTTTTATTTTATACAAAAGAAAAAGCATAAATACTACTATTTTCTATGCTTTTTTACAACTTCTTGAAACAAACAAAGATTAGATGAATCTTTTTTTGGAGCAGATTTTAATGATTCTGCAATTAATTTTAATTCAGCAATTTCTCTTTCTAACTGAACAAGATAAGCAGACATGGCAATATATTCTCTTACAATTGGATTTGATTTTTTTAAATGTTCAATTTTATTAATAGCAAGTCTAATATCATCATCTACATCATCAACATTTAAACCATTATTCATTTTGTAAGTTTCAATATTTATGTTTTTTGTTCCTAAATAATAATTTCCCATTACAAACTCTGACAAATCAACCCAATTTTTTTCATGAAACACAGCTAAATCATTTCTTAAATTAGTAACAAATTTCGTTTTTAAAGTAAGTAAGTATTCAACATCTTCTATAGTAACAGAAGCACCATTCCATACTGCAACTGGAACATACTCTACTAATTCTCTATATTCTTCATTAATTTCCTGAACATCTTTCATAAATGTTGGATGTGAAAAATGATATTCTTGAGGTAATTTCAACTGATAAAAACCTACAAAAGGTTCTCCATAAATAAACTTTATTTCTTGACTAACTTTTTCCATTTATATTAACCCTCCTTTTCAATGAATAAGCGTATTATACCACAAATCGTTTAAAAAGTAAATAATTACTTATTTTATTAAATGTTTATTAATTTTTTTATACAATTTAACATAATTAACTGGTCCAAATCCACATTCTCTTAGAAAATCTTCACTAAATAATTCACATCTATTTCTTAAAAAATATTCAATCATCTCATTATCAAATCCATATTTATTAACTTCATCAAATAAGAATAATGAAATTATATCTCCATAAGCATAGTTATAAATCTCAGATAAGTCAAAAGAAATAATACCTTCAATATAGTTTTTAATAAATTTCTTATCAATAAAATAACTACCAATCATATCAACTATTTCATCACTATCACAATTTAAATATTTATCTTCCAAAATAAAGTCATCATCCAATAAACTTAATATAAAAGCCTGTAATAAAAAATCATGATTAAGTAAATTATAATCTATTTGTTTCTCAATTACATTTTCATAAGCTATATTTTTCTTTCTAAGAAAATCTAAAAATAATCTTTCAAATAATCTAGACATTACTTCTCCATATAATGATAGATAAAAATAATTATTATATTCATGAACATCTCCACTCAAAGTACTTAAATCATACGCATGCCCTATTTCATGAACTAATATATTCATAGCTCGTAGATTATATTTTAAATTCTTTACAAATAAATCCGTTTGCTTATTCAAAGGATTATATAAAGTAAACCCATCATTTCCAATATCATTACCCATTTTAGATGAATAAATATCGCCATTTTTACATAATTTATCAAATAACTCATCTTGATTAATACTCTTCATAAATTGAAATAGAATATCCATAAACTCTTTTTTAGAAAAGTATTTTTCCTTATTTTTAGTATGCATCATCATACAATTAAATTCTTCTACATCAGGAATTATTTCATAGAAATAATCTTTATGGAATTCCTTATTATCAATATAATTTTTTATTAATTTATCAGAATAAGAATTAATATGTTTAACAAACTTAGAGTAATTCTTCTTTCCTCCAAATACTTTATTTTTATTAAAACTAATATCACTACGTCCCAAACATATTAGAGCACAATATAAATTTCCGATATAATTAGCAAGTGCTAACTTCTGATCGGAATTATTATTCTTAGATCTAATACTTTTTTCAGCATCACTAAGTTGTTCAAATAATTGTCCTGTTGATGTGTTAACCATATATCCCCCAATACAAATTAATATTATATATCAAAGATTAAAAAAAAGATACTAAAATAGTATCTTTATTTTTCTAACATTATAGTAGTAGGACCTATATTAGATATATTAACAATCATATCAGCCCCAAACTCTCCAGTTTCCACATGAACATATTTTCCTAATTCCTCATTAAACATATCATATAATTTAATAGCATCTTCTCCACCTAATGCTTTTATATAACTTGGTCTATTACCTTTTTTAGTATCAGCATATAAAGTAAATTGTGATATAGATAAAATCTCTCCACCGTAATCAAGAATACTTTTATTCATTACATCATTATCATCTGGAAAAATTCTCAAATTTACAACCTTATTAACTAAATATTTTATACTATCGATCGTATCCCCCTCAGTAAAACCAACAAGTAAAACAAGGCCACTTTTTATGTGACCTATATCCTTATTATCAACAACTACTGAAGCATCTCCACTTCTTTGAACAAGTATTCTCATCTCATAGCCCTCTCTATTTTCTCAACAAAACTACTCTTATTTAAAACAAGTAATAATTTATTTAATTGTTCTAAACCTGTCACATATAGATTGATTTCATAAATGTTTTTATTACCATGATTAATA
>CACXJP010000012.1 GCA_902768065.1 uncultured Erysipelotrichaceae bacterium | reverse complement strand
TTGAAATATTTATTGTAGTTTGATAATATATGTTTATGTTGGAGGAGATATTATGAAATTTTTATGTGTTAATGCAGGTAGTAGTTCTTTAAAATTTCAATTATTTGAGATGCCTGAAGAAAATGTAATTATAAGTGGATATATTGAAAAAATTGGATTAAAAGATAGTTTTTGGAATACAAAGTTTAATGGTAAAAAGATTAGAGGAGAAAAGTATTTAAAAGATCATAAAGCCGCTGTTGAAGTGTTAATTAGTGAATTATTAGAACATAAAGCTGTTGAGTCTCTTGATGAGATTAAGGGTGTAGGACATAGGGTTTTACATGGAGGAGAAAAATATAGTGATTCAGTATTAATTGATGATGAAGTAATTCAAAGTATTAAGGATTTAACAAAATTAGGACCTCTTCATCACCCAGGTAATTTAGCTGGTATTGAAGCATTAAGAGAAGTTCTTCCAAATGTTCCTATGGTTGCTGTATATGATACTGCTTTCCATCAAACTATGCCAGAAGTTAATTATTTGTATCCTGTACCATATGAGTGGTATGAAAAATATGGGGTACGTAAATATGGATTCCATGGAACTAGTCATAAATATATTACAACTGTAATGAAAGAAAAATTAGGAAAAGATGATGTTAATTTAATTATTTGTCATATTGGTAGTGGAGCTAGTATTAGTGCTGTTAAAGATGGTAAATGTTATGATACAACAATGGGTATTACTCCATTAGATGGATTAATGATGGGTACAAGAAGTGGTTCAATTGATCCTTCTATTTTGGAATATGTTTGTAAAGAGTCTGGTGAAGATATAAGTGAAGTTACAAATGACTTGAACAAGAAGAGTGGTTTACTTGGAATAAGTGGATATTCAGATTGTCGTGATGTTGAAGAAGCAGCTGCTAAAGGAGAAGAACAAGCAATCCTTGCTTTAAATATGTATCATGATAGAGTTGCTAAATATATTGCTGATTATTTCATTGAATTAGAAGGAAATGTTGATGCAATTGTATTTACAGCTGGAGTTGGAGAAAATGGATTTGAAGCTAGAGAAGCAATCCTAAATAGAGTTGCTCCATTGGGAATTAAAGTTGATTCTGATTTAAATTCAAAAATTGCTGGATTTAAGGATATACATGAAGGCATAATTACAAAGAAATCATCTAAGGTTGCAGCTTGGGTTGTTCCAACAAATGAAGAACTTATGATTATTAAAGATACATATAAAATTGTATGTGAAAAATAAAACTCATTTTGAGTTTTTTTTGTAAATTTACAAATTTATTCATTTTATTAAATTGACATGTTCATATTAATGTAATTTAATTATAATAGGTGATGGTATATGTATAACATTTCTTTAGCTATGGCAGTTCTGCCAGTTGTTTTATTGGGGTTGTTTATTTATATGAAGGATACTAATAAAGAACCTTTTCCTTTGTTAGCTAAAATATTTTTATTAGGTGTTATTATGGCGATTCCAGTTGTAATTGCCGAAATAATATTTGGTGTTTTCTTTAATACTGATGGAGTTACAAACTTTATATTAATATTTATATTTGTCTTTTTATCAGTTGGTCTTATTGAGGAAGGTGCAAAATTTATTGTTACTAAATTTATTGGTTATGATGATAAAGAATTTGATGAGATATATGATATTATTGTTTATTCTGCTTTTGCATCTTTAGGTTTTGCATGTATTGAAAATATATTATATGTTTTTAATTATGGATTGGGTGTTGCTATAAGTAGAGCATTATTATCTGTCCCAGGACATTTGTGTTTTGGTGTTTTAATGGGATATTTCCTTGCAATGGCTAAAATTAATAGTATTAATAATAATAAAAATCTATATTATAGAAATATGATATTGTCATTATTAGTTCCAACTTTAATTCATACTATGTATGATGCCTTAATAATAGCTGCATCTAATTTGGAAAGTACTGTATTGTTCTTATTGTTTATTATTTTTGATGTTAATATGGTAATTGTTTGTTTTATTACAGTTAGTATGGTTTCTAAGATGCAAGTTGCAGTTAAGAAAAATTTAATTCCAAATATGATAGTTAATAATCCTGTGCAACATGTTGTTCAAACAGTTCCTCAAAATATTCAATCTACTCAACAAACTATGTTGTATTGTCCTATATGTGGTAGATATACAGGTAACGATGTATTTTGTGGAAGATGTGGTTACAAATTAAAGTAGTATTTACTACTTTTTATTTTGTAATGATTTTTATGCTTAATTATAGTATAATATTAATATATTTTAGAAATGAGGGAATAAAATGAAAATAATATCTATAAATGCAGGTAGTAGTTCATTAAAATTTAGTTTATTTGATATGAGTGATGAGAGTGTTATTTCATCTGGAAATTTTGAAAGAATTGGCATAGATGGAAGCTTTTATACTATCAAGTACAATGGTGATAAAATTTCACAGGATGTTGAATTAAATACTCATACTGATGCTGTTAAAATTTTATTTGATAAATTAATATCATTAGGTGTAATAAAATCTTTAGATGAAATAGATGGTGTTGGTCATAGAATTGTTCATGGTGGTAGTAAATATTCTACTTCTGTATTGGTGGATGATAAGGTTATTTCTGATATAAATGAATGTAAGGATTTTGCTCCATTGCATAATCCTGCTCATATTCTTGGAATAAATGCATTTAGAGAGATATTGCCAGAAGTTCCTATGTCAGTTGTCTTTGATACTGCATTTCATCAATCTATGGATGAAGTAAGCTATTTATATCCTGTTCCTTATGGTTGGTATAATAATTATCAAGTTAGAAAATATGGTGCTCATGGAACTAGTCATAAATATATTACTGAGGCAGTTAAGGATATTTTAGGAAAAGATGATTTTAAACTTATAAGTTGTCATATTGGAAATGGTGGTTCAATATGTGCGATTAAAGATATGAAATGTGTAGATACTAGTATGGGATTTACTCCTCTTGCTGGTATAATGATGGGAACACGTTCGGGGGATGTTGATCCGTCTGTTATTCCTTATGTTATGGAAAAAGAAGGTAAAAATGCCTCTGAGATAATAGATGATTTAAATAAGAAAAGTGGTCTTATTGGTTTAAGTGAATTTAGTAGTGATATGAGAGATATTGTTTCTAAGTGTGAAGAAGGAGATACAAAGGCTATTCTTGCTAAAGATAAATATGTAAGAAGAGTAGTTGATTATATTTCCCAATATTATGTTCTTTTGGGAGGAGCAGATATTATTGTATTTACTGCTGGTGTTGGTGAAAATAATATTCCAATAAGAAGTGAAATATGTGAAAAGTTATCTTGTTTAGGTATTAAAATAGATCCTCAGAAGAATGATGTTCGTGGAGAAACAGTAAAAATTAGTAGTGATGATTCTTCTGTACTAGTTTATGTTATTCCTACAGATGAGGAATTAATGATTGCAAGAGAAACATTAAATTTAATAAAGAATAGATAGGAAATGTTAAATGTATAATGAAGTAATTAATAAAATTAAAGAGTATGATAATATTATAATTGGAAGACATATTGGTGTTGATCCAGATGCTTTATGTAGTCAGCTTGCGCTTAGAGATGCTATTCTTTTAACTTATCCAAATAAAAAAGTTATTGCTGTTGGTACTGGAAGCAGTAAATTTACACATTTTGGTAAATTAGATAAGATGGAGAAATTAGATAATGCTTTGGTTATTATTACGGATACTCCTGATAGAAGAAGAGTAGATGGTGTTGATATATCGCAAGCAGATTTCTCTATAAAAATTGATCATCATCCTTTTATTGAAAAAATATGTGATATAGAGATTATTGAGGATGATAAGAGTTCTGCGTGTGAAATAATTGCAAATATCATTTTCTCTACCGAGTTACAGTGTAATAATGATATTGCTGAATTGCTATATATGGGGATAGTTTCTGATTCTAATCGCTTTTTATTTAATAGTTGTACTAGTAAAACTTTTAGTACTGTTTCAAAGTTATTGGAATATTGTGATATTGATATTTCTAAGGTATATGAAAAATTATATTTAAGACCACTAAATGAGGTTAGACTTGAAGGTTTTATATCTCTTAATATGATTGTTACCGAAAACAAATTAGGTTATGTTATAATTAAAAACGATGATATAATTAAGTATGGTGTCGACAGTGCTTCTGCTGGTAATATGATTAATAATTTTAATTATATTAAGGAAGTACTTGTTTGGGTTACAATAACCGAAGATATTAAGAATAATCAATTTAGAATTTCTATTAGATCTAGAGGTCCCGAAATAAATAAAATTGCAGAAAAGCATAATGGTGGGGGACATAAAATGGCATCAGGTATTAGAGTTTCTACTATAGATGAGGCTTTGGATGTTATTAAAGATCTTGATGAATTATTGAAAGAATATAATAAATAATGAGGTGATATTATGGTAATAAAGGATGCTAATCTTGATATTATTGCTACTAGAAGAAGTCAATATCCTGATGATGGAAGACCGGAGTTTTTATTAGTAGGTAGAAGTAATGTTGGTAAAAGTAGTTTTATTAATTCTATTTTATCCAGAAATAATTTGGCATATACTTCTTCTAAGCCTGGAAAGACTCAAACACTAAATTTTTATGGTGTTAATAATAGTTTTTATTTGATTGATGTTCCTGGATATGGTTATGCTAATGTTGATAAAAAAACTCAAGCAAAATTTGGTATGATGATTGAAGAATATCTTGAAAAAAGAAGTCAGCTAAAAAGAGTGTTTATGTTGATTGATTTTAGACATGGACCAACTGAGGATGATTTACTGATGTATAATTTCTTAAAGTACTATAATCTTCCTGTTACTGTAATTGCAACTAAAGCAGACAAAGTAGGTGGAAGCAAGAAAGAAAAGCAATTAAGGGATATTCTAAAGGCTTTAGATTTGGTGGTTGGTGATGATTTGGTTGTATTCTCAAGTGTCACAAAACTTGGAGTAAAAGAAGTAATAGCAAAGATTGAGGACTTAGTAGAAACGGTGGTGTAATATGAAAAATAAAAAGTTTTTTATAATTTTTTGTTTTATATTGATTGATGTGTTTCTAGTAGTTGGTTTTTTGGTAATTAGAGATTCTATTTCTTTTAATGAATTGAAAAGAGAAGTAATAGAGTTATCTAAACTGGATATTACAAAGGATAGATATAATCGTAAGATAAAAAGTCATGGTGATTATGCTACTGTGGAAAAGGCAATTAAAGATTATATGGATGAATATGCTGTTGATATTCAATATTTATCAAAAATGATGAATGATGAGAGATTAAGTACAATCTTATCATATAGTAATTATGAAAAAGATGGACCGGAATTCAAGGAATCTCTTGATTATTTAGAAAAATCAAAAAAAGAATATAATGAAAAGATTGATAAGTTAATTGCTAATTTAGATGAAGAAAATATAGATAATTATATATATACGAGAATAAATGATGAATACTATGTTTCTTTATATCATGAGCTTATTTTTGAAACACCTATGATTGATAATCTTAAGAATACTAAGACATTGTTAGAAGAGTCTAGAGAGAAAATGAATTTAATTTATGATACATGTATAGATACATTAAATTATTTATGTTTATATAATGATAAATGGAAATTAGAAGATGGAGAAATAAAATTTCAGACAGAGGATATGTATAATTACTATATGAGTTTGATTTCTAAGGTACAAAAAAAAGATAACTAATATGTTGTCTTTTTTAAATTACAATTGTTATTACGTTGTTACTTCCTTTATTAACTACTTTAGTTAAAGTGTTTTGTAGTTTGAATCTTATGTTATCTGGCATAAGGTTAATTTTTGATTGAATTCCTTCTTGTACTATGGATTCTAAACTTCTTCCAAATATTTCACTCTTCCATATTTCATTATTGTTTTTATTTAAGTAGTCAATTAATTCTTTTGATTGTAATTCACTGCCAATAATTGGTTCAAAAGTTGATTCTACATTTACTTTTATCATATGGATTGATGGGGCTATTGCACGTAATTTTACTCCATATCTTGTTCCTTGCTTTATTATTTCGGGTTTATCTAGTTTCATATCTTCTATTGAAGGTGTTGCTATTCCATATCCTGTTTGTTTAACCATATTAAGAGCATACTTTACTGAGTTATATTCTTTTTTTGCTATATTGTAGTCCTGAAATAGTGATAGTAGATCTGCTTTTGTTTTTATTTCTTTGTTTAATAATTCTTTTATTGTTTCATTATAAAGTTTATTAGGTGCAGTTATATTTAATGTTATAATTCCAGTCGATGTATCTATATCTGATAAATAGCAGTTATCTATATATTCTGATTCGAGAAAATGGCTAGTTATTTTTTCTACGTCCCTTATTTTATCTATTTCAATTACACTTTCTTTAATGATATTAATATATTCTTTTTTTATTTTGTTATTTTGATTTAATATAGCAATCCATTCTGGCATATTTATTCTTACTTCAAGTACTGGGAATTCATATAGAGCTTCTCGTAATATATTATACATATCCTTTTCATTCATGGTTTCTATACTCATTGGTAATACTGGTATATTATAACTTTCTTCTAGATTATTTTTAATTTTTAGACATTCATCATTATTAGGATTTTTAGAATTTAATATTACTATAAATGGTTTATCTAGTTCTTTTAGTTCTTCTATTACTCTTTTTTCGGCATCTATATAATCAGATCTTTCAAATTCTCCTATAGAACCATCGGTGGTTACTACTATTCCAATTGTGGAATGTTCTTTAATTACTTTTTCTGTTCCTATTTCGGCTGCTTCCGTAAATGGTATTTCTTCGGCATACCATGGTGTTTTAACCATTCTAGGTCCATTTTCGTCTGTTGCACCTATTGCGTTATTAATCATGTATCCAACACAATCTATAAGCTTAATATTACACTTAATATCATCTATTTTAATATTTGTGGTACTATTTGGAACAAATTTTGGTTCTGTGGTCATAATTGTTTTTCCTGCAGCTGTTTGTGGTAGTTCATCAAGTGTTCTTTTCTTTTCATATTCATTTTCTATATTTGGTATTACTAATGTCTCTACCATCTTTTTTATAAAAGTTGATTTTCCTGTTCTTACAGCACCAACTACACCTAAATATATTTCTCCGCCACTTCTTTTGGCAATATTCTTAATTATTTCTTTTTTATCCATAATCTTTCTCCTTATTTTACTTAAGTATATGTATTAAATAAAAAAAAAGAACATAATTGTTCTTTTTTACTTCATTGGTACTATTTTTTTAAATATTGGTTTTATTAAGACTCCATCAACAATTTGATTTGTGATTGAATTAAGTGTTTCTTCAGTTGTTTTTTGGTATATTTCCTTATTTACTCTTATTTTCTTTGTAAATTCAGATTCGATATTTAATTTTTCCATAGTTTTTTGTGGAATAAATATCTCATCATTACATTTACATACTATGAATGAATATTCTTTCGGTTCATCATATGTATATGTATCAACAATAATATGTTTTCTATTATTTTTATTTTCTAATTCTATTATTGATGTTTCACAAAGGTCTTTATTCATTATTTTCTTTGTATTGTTTGTAAATCCTCTTCTTGCTTTGTCTTTATCTATATATAGTTTGTTAGTATTGCAATCTCTATATACAATTACTGTTTCTATATCATCTTCTTTTTCTATTGCTTTAGTTTCTTTTTTGTTAAAAACTATTTTTTCTACTCCGCGAGTTGATGACTTTTCTTCATATTTTTTTAGTTGTTCATTTGTAATTGTATAACAGTTTTTATTTTCAATAATTTCTGGAGTTCCTTCTATATCAATATTATATTCTCTAATTTTCTCTAGGATATTTCTATTTACATATAATTTGTTATCAATTGGATTATGATAGTAGGTAAATAGAGATTTTGCGGGTTCTTTTTTATCATTGAATTCTACATGAATATATTTTCTTTTCAGTATAGGATTATCATTTTGTGACTTTTCTTCAATATAATTTAAATCATCGCTTGTTACGTTACAATATGTAATTGTATTTATTGATCTTTTTGAAATTGGGGTAATATTATATTTTTCGCATAAGTCACTTTTGATATATAGTGAATCATCATGATTATTATCAACATATACAATAAAGTTTATTTCTAATTGTAATTCAAATGATGAGATATATCTTGGAATTAATCGTATTAATTGATTGTATGTTTTTTCTTCGATTTCTTCTATATCTTCTTTAGAACATTTAATTACGTTAACTCCATTTATTGTTTTCTTGTCATCATTATTACCCATATTGTATATTTTACAAATTTTTTCTTCTGCATATAAACCATTTAATGTTTTGAAAACACGAAATGTCATTGTATTATTATACTCGCCTTTATATTCTTTCATTTTACCTTGCTCCTACTATATATCATTATATAATAAAAAAGACTAAATAAATAGTCTTTTTAAAACATTTTATCAATATTTTTTGGTACTTTATTATTTATTATCGCTTCAATAATTTTATTTTCTTTCTCTTCTGATATTTTTTTACCAGTCATATTACTCAAATCTTGGATAACTTCTCTTAGTGTTTTTTCGTCTTTCATATTGTTTTCTTTGATTTTGTTTGCTAGTGAAATAATGGTATCTTTATTAATATTTGTTTTGTCTTCTATCCTTTTAAAAAGGGAATCTTTAAACATAAAAAGCCTCCTTATTAATTATATGAAGGAGACTTTTTTTATTTACTGTGTTTACCTAATTCTGTACATTTTCTATTAAATTCTTCTATTGATATAGTTCCGTTATTTAGTCTTTCTTGTAACATTGCGAATGATTTGTTGTTCATCTCATTTTTGCTCATTACATCGATATGATTCATAGTAGAAGCTCTTTCATTCATTGGACTAACTAATGGTTTTGCAGTATTAAAGTTATTTGGGTTACTTTCATTTATTTTTTCTTGCATTTGTCTATTATTTGATACAAAGCCTTGTTTTCCCATATTATTATTTCCTATAATCATTCTTCATCACCATTCCTATTTTTAAATTGTAGAATTATTGGTGTTCCTTCAAAGTTGAAATTTTCTCTAATTTTATTTTCTAGATATCTTTCATATGAAAAATGTACTAGACCTTTGTTGTTTACTCTAAAGGTAAATTTTGGAGGTTTAATACCTGTTTGAGATGTGAAATATATCTTTAATCTCTTTCCTTTATATGAAGGAGGTATATTTAATTGATATGAATCTTGAATTACCTCGTTTAGTATGCTTGTTTTTATTTCTCTAGAGATATTTTCATTTACTTTTACTATTTCTGGCATAAGGGTGTGGATTCTTTTTTTAGTAAGTGCGCTTACAAAGACTATTGGTGCATATGTTGCGAATTGAAATTCTGCTCTCATTAGTTTCTCATATTCTTGTATTGTTGTATCTGTTACTGTGTCCCATTTATTAACAACAAATATTAATCCTTTACCTCTTTCTATAGCATAACCAGCTATATGTTTATCATGTTCTGTAATTCCTTCTTCTGCATTTATTACAACTATACATATATCTGATCTATCTATAGATTTTAGTGATCTAAGTAGGCTATATTTTTCAATTGATTCAAAGACTCTTCCTTTTTTTCTCATACCAGCGGTATCAATAATAATATATTCTTCGTTATTATATTTTAAAACTGAGTCTATAGAGTCTCTTGTTGTACCTGCTATATTTGATACAACAACTCTTTCCTCGTTAAGTAATGCATTTGTTAATGAACTTTTTCCTACATTTGGTCTTCCAATTATTGATATTTTTACTCTTGAATCCTCTTTCTCTTCAACTTCTTTAAAATTCATTGTTGCTGAATCCATTAATTCTATAAAACCAATATTGTGAATACTGCTTATAGGTATATATGTATCAAATCCTAATTCATAAAAATCATATAGATTGTTATTTGCTTCTTTTACATCCATTTTGTTTATTGCGACAATAACTTTTTTGTTTGTCTTTCTTAGAATATCTCTTACAATTAAATCATTTGCTGTTAATCCTTCTTTACCATCAACAATAAATATTACAACGTCTGCTTCTTCGATTGCAATTTCTGCTTGCATTTTAATTTCGCTATTAAAATCTATTTTTGTAGTATCTATTCCACCAGTATCTATTAGATAGAAGCGTTTTCTGTTGTATGATGTTTCTTGATATATTCTATCCCTAGTTACTCCTGGAATATCTTCTGTTATTGATATTTTCTTTCCAACGATTTTGTTAAATAGAGTAGATTTACCGACATTTGGTCTTCCGACAAGTGCGATTGTTGGCAATTTCATATTATCCCCTCCAATTCACGAATATTATAGCATATTGATGTCAAATTTAAAAGTAAAATTAACATATTGTGTTTAGTTTAAAGAAATGATGATATAATTAAAATAGGATGGTGGTTTAATGAAAAAGGAAGATAACAATACGGTTAAATGGTATGATAATGCTGGATTAATATCTACACTTATAATAGTTGTAATACTTATGATGTTAATAAGTAGTCAATCTTTTGCTGTTGTAGGTGATAGCTCTTTTAGATTATTTAGTAGCGTTATTAATCATAATACATCTTATTTACTTATTTTAGTTTATTTTGTTGCAATAAGGACAAGTTTTGGAAAAAAGTATTTTAATTATTTTAATGTATTTTTGATTTTTATATATTTATTGTTAAGTATTACATCTTTTTTAACTGTAATTCAATCATTTTCTTTAAATACAATATTTATTTTTGTAGAGAATATAGTATTATTAGTATATTTATTCCATACTATGTTTAGAGATACAAGAACTTGGAAGGAATTTAAATTGGGAGATTCTCCTTTTAATGAGATACCTAATGATTATTATTTCACTACATTGCTTGCCTTAATAACTTTTACATTAATAGTAAATCTTATTTCTACTGTTGTTATTAGTGGTTTAGTTGTATCTATATTTGATGCTATATATATTGTTTTATTTTCTAGATATATATATTTATATAGAGAGTATTTAGATGAAAATAAACTTGATGTAAATAATGATGGTAATTTTGATTCAATAAAAGAGACTCTTAATCAAGATATAGAAGAGATTAAACAAACAATAAGTGATGTTAAAGATAATATTAAGGATAAGACTGATGACTTTATTGATAAACACGATATAGATGAAAAGATAGATGATGTGAAAGGTAAAATAAAAGAAACTACTGAGGCCGTGAAACAAAAGACAGAAGAATTTGTTGATAAACTTGATATAGATGAAAAGATAGATGATGCTAAGGATAAAATAAAGGAAACTAGTGAGACTATAAAGAAAAAGACTGATGAGTTGATTGATAAATATAATGGTGATGAAAAAGAGAAGCCTGTTTTAAAAAAATCAAAAAAGTCTGATAAATCGGTAAAGAAAAGTACAAAGAGTTCTGATAAAAATAAAAAAGCTATTAAAGAGAGTAAAGTAGTAAAAAAGAAAGGGGATAAGTAGATATGAATTTCTTTGAAGAGATTTCTAAAGCTAAGAGAGATTTACCTAAAGTTAATTCTCTTACTAAAGAGGTAAAAAAATATCCTTTGAATTTTTATCAAGTATTGGCAGTAGGATTATTTATTATTGTTTTCTTTTTAGGTATCATATTAGGTAACTTATTTGCAACTTGTGAGGCGTCTTCTTATTTCTATTCTGCGACTTGTTTGTCTACACAATTTAATTTTTCTTTGATGATATTAATATGGATTTCAGGAGGATTATTATCATTATTTATATTTGCAATTGGTCATATTGTTTCATTACTTAGTCAAATTAATGAAAAACTTGGTAATTTTAGGCTATAATTCTTGCTTTTTAAATAAAATCGTGATAATTTTAATATGTAAGCATAACATGTGCTTAGTATTTTATAGGGAGGTATAATAATGAAGAAAGTTGAATTAGTAGAAGCTGTTGCTACAGCTACTGGATTAACTAAAGCTGATTCTACAAGAGCAATTGATGCAACTTTTGCAGCAATCACTGAAGCTTTAACTAAAGGAGATAAAGTTCCTCTAGTTGGATTTGGTACATTTGCTGTTTCTAAAAGAGCTGCACGTGAAGGACGTAATCCTAGAACAGGAGAAACTGTTAAAATTGCTGCTAGAAACGCTGTTACTTTTAAAGCTGGATCTGCTTTAAAAGACGCTGTAAACTAATTGATATAATAGGAAAAAAACCTTCTTTTGGGTTTTTTTCTTTTTTTTTGTGTTATAATTATTATAGGTGGTGAATTGAATGCTAGATGTTGCTTTAAAATTACTTAAGGAACTTACTAGTAATTCTTACAAAGCTTATATCGTAGGTGGATTTGTAAGGGATCATATATTAGGAATAGAGTCTAATGATATTGATATTACTACTAATGCAACGCCTAAAGAAATAAAAGAAATATTTAAAGATAGTTGTTTACCAAATGAAGAATATGGTTCAGTTATTGTTAATAAAAATGGTATAAAGTTTGAGATAACTACTTTTAGAAAAGAAATAGGTTACATAAATAATAGAAAACCTATTGAGATTAAATATATTGATGATTTGTATACTGATTTATTAAGAAGAGACTTTATAATTAATACGTTATGTATTGATGAAGATGGAAAAATATTAGATTATTTGGGTGGACAAAAAGACATTGAAGATCATATTATTAGATGTGTTGGAGATGCTGATTATAAATTCAAAGAGGACAGTTTACGTATCTTGAGAGCTATTAGATTTGCTACTATTTTAGATTTTAATTTAGCGGATGATGTTGTTGATGCAATTAGAAAACATAAAAGACTTGTGAAAGATTTGTCTTATTATAGGAAGAAAAATGAATTAGATAAGATATTTAGCAGTCCAAATAGAGATAAGGGTATAAATTTACTATTAGATTTTGGTTTGGAGGAAGAACTAGAATTACCTAATATAAAAGATATATTGGGATCTGGAGTTAATAGCTCTATTGGAATTTGGAGTATTTTAAATAATGATAAATATCCTTTTAATAAGAATGAACTTGATTTAATTAATGATATAAATGAGTCAAAAAAATATAATAATTTAGATCCAGTTGTTCTATTTAAATATGGATTATATGTAAATAGTTGTTCTGCTTCAATAAAAGGTATTGATTTAAAAAAGATTACTAAATCGTATAATAATTTGGTTATAAAGTGTAGAGATGAGATAGATATAGATTCTGATCAAATAATGAGTATTTTAAATAGGAAACCAGGAAAGTATTTGAAAGATATATATGAGGATATTGAGAGAGAAATATTATATAGGAGACTTGCAAATTCCAATAGTGAGATAGTAAAATATATACAAGATAAATATAAACAGGAGTGTGATATTTGTGAATAAAATTATTAAATATATGTTAGTTATATTTGTTTTTTATTTTTTAATTATTATAGGTGTTAATGCAGTTGAAGATCAAAATAAGTTGTATTCTATAAGTGAGTCTTCATCAACTGCCACAGATACATTTACTTATAATAGTATGAGCTATGTTTATGATCAAAATAGTGATAGTTCTCAATTTAATTTTGGATCTATTGTAAATAATACAGATAAATCACAATATGTTAGTATTAATATTTTACTTTTTGATAAAGATAAGAAAAATATTGGTTTTGCAACTTATTGTTCTGAAAAAGATTTAGATGGGGAATTTTCTCAATTTAAAATAAAGGGTAAAGAGTCTGTACCATTTAATATAAAGGTCTCTAATAAATATTTTGTTGAAGAAAAATCTTCAAAAGATATAGCATACTATTCTGTATTAGATGAAAATGCATATTGTCACATAGGTGGATATGATAAATATGCTGGTTTAACACTTGAAGAAATATCAAAAGGTAAAATATCTGATGCAAAAAAAACACCACAACAAGAGTTCATAGAGCTTTCAGGTAAAATTAATTACACTTTAATATTTACTGCATTATTAGTATTAATTGTTTCATATGTAGTAACAGGAATTATTTTAAATGAATTAAATAAGAGGATGAATGCTACTTCAACACCTATTGCTTATATTCCAATAGGAAATAATTATTTGGCTGTAAGTTTAGCTTTTGGTTCGATAATTGGTAAAATATATCTATTGGTATTAATTGCATCTTTTGTTTTATTCTTCCTTGGTTTTAGATTCATATATTACATTTTATCTTTTGTTAGTTCAGCTGCATTTATATTAGATATTATTAAATTAATAACTAAGAAATATGATTTATTAATGTTTGAGCCTGTAACAAGAGATTATGTTACTACAAATGTAGTGAGAAATACTAGTAGTCAAGTTAATAATACTTTGAGTGAAGATCAAATAAATGTTAATGTTGATCCAAATGCTGTTCAATCACAAGAGGATAATATGAATGTTTCTTCAGGAACAGGAAATGAAATAATTGATTTGAATTATTCTGCTCCAGAGGAACAAGGTACTTTACCTTTAAATACTACTGTTAATTCTGTTTTGGGAACAGTAGATGATGGTGATTCAAAATCTAATAAAGAAGAATCTGATTTAAGTAATTTATTTAAATAGATTCTTCTTTTTTTGATATTTTGTTTTTGTTATGATATTATTAATTAATAGGAGATGAGTATATTCATGAAAAGTTCAAAACTAACTGAAATTTTAATGGATGGTAATATTGTAATTCCTATATATATCTTAAAGAATTATAGGGAATTAAAGCTAAATTCAGATGAATTTATTTTTATGATGTACTTATATAATAATGGTAATGAGTTTGCTTTTAATCCTGATAAGATATCTGATGACATGGGGATTGATATTTCAAAGGTTATGGAATTAGTAAGTAATTTATCTGATAAGGATATGATTAAAGTAGATGTTAAGAAGAATGAAAAAGGATTTATGGAAGATATAGTTTTATTAGATGGTTTTTATAACAAACTTAAGATGCAAATAATTAATGAAGTAAGTGATGAAAAAAAGGAAGAGGTAAATAATTCTACCATATATGAAGTGATAGAAAAGGAATTTGGAAGGACTCTTAGTCCAATTGAGTATGAGATTATCAAAGCATGGACAGAGAGTAAATTTAGTGATGAGCTTATTAAAGAGGCTGTTAAAGAAGCTGTTTTTAATGGAGTATCTAATTTAAAATATATTGATAAGATTTTATTTGAGTGGGGTAAAAAAGGATTTACTACTGTTAAGGATGTTGAGGAAAATAGAAAGAAAAGAAAGTCAAGTACTATGAATTCTAAGGATAATGATGATAATATTGATATGGATATAGTTGATTGGAATTGGTTCGATGATGAGTAATATTGGTGCTTATCTTGATGAATTATTTCCTAATCCAAGGTGTGAATTAAAATATGATAATGATTATGAGTTATTAATAGCAGTTGTTTTAAGTGCACAAACAACAGATGTTAGAGTTAATACTGTTACTCCGATATTATTTAGTAAATATAATACTTTGTATAAGCTTAGTATGGCTGATATAAATGACTTAGAGTCTCTTCTTAGACCAATTGGATCTTTTAGAAAAAAAGCGTCTTATATAAAGAATATAGCTGCAATTTTATATAATGATTATAATGGTCTTGTTCCAAAAGATAGAGATTTACTTTTAAAAATGCCTGGTGTTGGTAGAAAAACTATAAATGTTTTCTTGAGTGAATATTATGATATTCCTGCGATTGCTGTTGATACTCATGTTGAGAGAGTATCAAAGCGACTTAAAATAGCAAGAAAAAATGATGATGTGTTAACAATAGAAAAAAAACTTATGAAGAAGTTTCCAGAAAAAGAGTGGGGGAGAAGACATTTGCAATTGGTTTTATTTGGTAGATATTATTGTAAAGCAATTAAACCAATTTGTACTAATTGTGAATTAAAAGATATTTGTGGTGAAAAAAAGAAGATCTTATGATCTTCTTTTTATTATGGCTCTGTTGTAGTTGTTGGCTCTGGAACAACTGTTGGCGTTGGTGACGGCTCAGGAGTTGTTGTTGGTGATGGGGATGGAGTTGTTGTTGGAGTTGGATCAGTTTTTCTTGCTTCCAACTTAGCAGTTGCTGCATCACTTTGTAATCCACTATATGATTTATATGTAGCTACTACTTTATATGTTCCATATATACTTCCTGATGAAGGATTATATGTGTATGATGTTTTATCTGTCCATTCTAGTAATACACCATCTTTATATACGTTATAACCAAATTTTCCATATTCATCTTTTCCAAGTGCTCCTGGGTTAACTGCATTCCATGAAAGGATTGCTTTACCTCCTGATTCTTTTACTGAGAATCCACTTGGTGCAGGAATCTTATAGCTTGTAGTATCATATTCTGTTGGTTCATGACCTTTTTTAAATAATTCATATACTGCTCCACCACCAGGTGCTGCTAATTTTGGAGGATTACTTCCAGGAGCAATTCCAATTTTTACAACGCTTGAAGGCATTACGAATTCTGCTCTATCAGATTCCATAGCTCCAGCAAATACTAAAGCTCTAAATAATCTATCCTTAGCCATTGTAGCTGGAATATTATGTAATACATAACCTTGTTGTATTAATTCTTTTGTTTGTGCATCATAACCATACCACATACCAATTACTGTTTTTGTTGAGAATCCAATTACCCATGAATCTCTAACAGCATCATCTGGCATTCCATAGTTTTCCATTGTATTTGCATCAAAGTTTGTTGTACCTGTTTTACATGCTACGTTATTAGGTGTTCCATCATATAATGCAACGTCTTGTAATACACTTGCAATCATATATGCTGTAGCATCTGACATAACTTGTTTTTTGTCTGATTTATGTGTTTCTTCTCTTCCTGATTGTCTAAATTTAACTTTTTCAACTGCATATGGTTTATTATAATATCCTCCGTTTGAGAAAGCTGCATATGCTCCTGCCATTTCAAGAGGAGATACACCTGTAAATGCTCCAATTGCATGTGCTTCGTGTAGATCAATTGGATCTGTAACATCATTTTTATTTTTAGGATTGTAACATTTCTTTTTATCTACATCATATTTATATCCACTATTACATACTTCAGGTGTAATACCTAAGCTTGTAACAAAGTCTCTAACTTTTGTCTTATCATTTTGTTGGAATGCTTTAAGTGCAGGAATATTTCTTGAATCTTTTAATGCTGTTCTTAAAGACATTTGTCCATGATATTGTCTATCCCAGTTGTTTATCTTACGTCCACTTGAATAAGTATATGGTTCATCAACAAATTGTTCATATGTTGACCAGTTATTATACTCTATACCTGGACCATAGTCGAATAATGGTTTTGCAGTTGATCCTGGTTGTCTATGAATTTCTGTAGCATAGTTGTATTGATCAGCATTACTATTACTTCTTGAGTTAACATTTCTACCATTACCAATTGCAAGTATTTTACCAGTTTCTGAATCTAGAACTGCAACTCCTGCTTGAACTCTATCATCTTTCCAATCAAAGTTTTCTCCTGCTAGAACTGAGTTTACTCCGTTTTGTTTATCTCTATCTAAGTTTGTATATACAAGTAGTGGAGTAGTATATGGGTTAACTCCATATGTTTCTTTTAATTCATCAACGACAGTATCGATATATCCTTGATATGGATTTTCACTTTCTTTTTGAGCATTTGATGTTAGTGATTCTATTGGAATTGAATTTGCTATTTCTTCTTCTTCTTCAGTTATATATCCATGTCTACGCATTAGATATAATACTGTTTTTCTTCTCTTTGCTGCATTTTCTGGATTAGCTGTTGGTTTAAATGCATTTGGTGATTTAAACATTCCAGCTAGAATTGATGCTTCACTTAGATTTAGATCACTTACATCTTTTCCAAAATAAGCTTCTGATGCTTCTTGAACTCCATAGATGTTACCTCCAAGGAAGTGGTTGTTAACATAGAATTCAATTATTTCTTCTTTTGAATATTCTCTTTCTAATTTAAATATTGCTAAATATATATCTTCAAATTTTCTTGTAATACCTGACGCTCCTGATTTCTTTTCTCCATATTTATCAGTGAAACTGTTTTTAACAACTTGCATTGTTAATGTAGAAGCTCCACCTGCATCTGAGTGTCCCATTATTTGTCCAATAGATGCTTTGATAAATCTTGGTGTATCGAAACCATTATGTTGATAGAATCTTGCATCCTCTGTTGCAATGATTGCATCAACAAGTACTTCTGGTAATTGTTCATATTTTACTTTTTCTCTGTTTTCTGATCCGATTTTTGCGAACTCTTTACCATCTTTGTCATATATTCTTGATACTTCTAATGTATTTAGTTTTGCATTTTTATATTTTGGATCGGCTTCGATTTTAATGTATATCATAAATATACAGAATCCACATAGTGCAACAATACCTACAGATAAGAACATAATAAGCAATAAACTAACAACTTTTCTTTGCTTTTTCTTATTCTTCATTTTTCCGAGTAACAATCCTATCCCAATTATTATTCCAATAAATGCTGCTATAAGAATTGTCATTTCTATTCCAAATGTCATATAGCACAATAGTAGTAGTGCAACTGTTGCAAGAACTGCTGCAATTTTAAAACTATTATTTTTCTTTAATTTCTTCTTTTTTACTATCCTTTTTCTATTTGTTTCTTTATTTTGCATATTACATTCCTCCAATTATTTGATCGACTATTTTTAAATAGTCAACTCTTGGGCAATAGCCATCTTTTATTAAAAATCCTTTTTCTTTAAAATAATCTATTGGAATTGATTTTCTATTAGAATTGTTAATAAATTCTTTAAGTAATCTTGTTTCCAATATGTATGTTTCATTTATTTTTGTGAATCTAACAATAATAAATGAAATTCCTCCATTATTATCAATGTTTTCTAGATGTTTAATTTGATGTTCATGTATATTTGATAGTGTAAATGAAGTATTATTTTTTGTCTCTTTAGCTTCAAAGTCAATATATTTTCCATTATATAAACCATTATAATCAGTTGTTGATGGTGTTGAAAAATATGCTTCTTTTATAATGGCGTCTTTTCTATTTGGATAATCAACTTTTACTATTTTTATTGGCGTGGGCTTTTTATAAATATATGCTTTTCCAATTTCTCTATAATAATCATTTGTTGAATTTAATTCACTTTCTAGAGTCATTCCTCTGCTTTTGTGACTTATCTTACTATCATAATTATTACTCGTTTTTCTTTTTATGCCATTGGGATAATTCAAACTCATCACCTATCTTCAATTATACTATATTATTTGATAAATTGCTATAAGTAATTAGTTATTTTGAAGATTTATTTTGTCGTAATTATTCTAATTAATTCTAATATTGTTTTATTTAAGATTTTGTGTTTTTTATGTATTATAATTTTTTTGGTGATGCAATGAATTATCTAGAGATAAATAAAATATTTAATAAAATGATTGATAATACTAGAGTGATTATGATAAACTTAAAAATAGCTCATTTAAAGAGTGGGTTATCAATTGACAAAAATAATCAATAATGCAATAATATTATTATAAGGGATTGGTGATAATTATGTATCAAAATAAGATTTCTTTAATGCCTCAGGATATCCTAGAGAAGGATTTTAAAATCGATACTCGTGGGTATAGATTAAAAGAGGTTGATCAATTTCTTGATATTATTATTGGAGATTATGAGCAGTTTTTAGAGATTATTAGTAATCTTGAGAAAGAAAAGGCTGATTTACTAGCTGAAATTATGAATCTTAAACAAGAGTTGCGTAATTCTAAGCTTAGTGTTGAAGTTGCTTCTAGTGGAAATTCTAGGGGAGAAGTAACTAATGTTGATGTTATGCGTAGATTATCTAATCTTGAAAAAATGGTTTATGGTTCAAAACAAAATTTAGATTCAAATAATGAAGACAATTAATATATAGACAAACGCTGGAGTCTATGAACTCTTGAGGAAAGTCCATGCTCACACAAACTGAGATGTTTGTAGTGTTCGTGCCTAGGGAACAAATAACCTAGGGTAGGTTATACTAACGGAGGAAGATGTTCTAAGTCTTAGGATATGAACTATTCTGTAAATGTGCCGCAGTGACGATGCTCTTAGAAATGAGAGAGTGAAACGTGGTAAACCCCGCGAGTGAGAAACCCAAATTTGGTAGGGGAGCTTTAACGAAAGAAATGAATGGAGTTAAAGACCAGAAATGGTAGATAAATGTTTGTCGCCTTTTTAAGGTACAGAACATGGCTTATTTATATTTATTGTTGATGTTATGAGGTGTAATATGAAGGAGTTAGGTGAATATCTTAAGAGAGCTCGAATAAAAAATGGTGTTAGTGTCACTGAAGCTTGTGAAGATTTGGAGATATCAACAGCCCATCTTGAAAATATTGAAAGTGGTAATATAAGAGCTTTTAAAGATGTTTATGAATTGAGAGATGATGTTAAAAGTTATGCTAAGTATTTAGGATTAGATTCAGATAAAATTGTTGATGAATTTAATGGCTTTTTATTTCAACATACATCTAAAATATCTTTAGATGATATTAAGAATGCACAAAAGAAAAAAGAAGAAATTCTTAATAGTAGAAAAGTTAAGTCTCCTTATACTATTGAGCATAAAGAAAAAAAGAATTTCTTTCCAATAATATATATTGTTATCGGAATAGTCTTGGTTTCTGTAATTATATATATTATCTTAATTAATATTAATAGAGTTCCTGAAAGAGTAAACGAGTTACAGGGAATTGCTAAGGAGGAATTTATTATATGAATTTACCTACAAAAATAACTGTTGTAAGACTTATTCTTACAGTGTTCATTTTGTTATTATTGTGTATACCATTTTCTTATTTTGGATTCAATTTTCCTAAATATGACTTTTATGGTGTACCTGTAGAACTAAATTATATTATTGCAGGAGTTATTTTTATCATAGCTAGTTTAACTGATTTTTTAGATGGTTATCTAGCTAGAAAAAATAATCAAGTTACTGATCTTGGTAAAATGCTTGATGCTATTGCGGATAAAGTATTAGTAAGTCCTGTGTTAATTGTGTTAGCTGCTAATGGATTTATTCCTGTTATTATACCTGTTATTTATATTACAAGAGATATTGTTGTAGATGCTATAAAGATGCAAGCTGCAAAGAGTGGAAAAGTACAAGCTGCTATTAAATCTGGAAAGTATAAAACCGCTTTTATGATGATAGGGTTGTCTTTAACATTCTTTTATAATATTCCATTTGAATTTATAAATATAAGAGTTGATTTAGGTCTTTTATTCTTAGCATGTATTCTATCAATTGTAAGTGCATATGAGTATTATAAGATTAATAAATCATTAATTTTTGGAAATACTGAATCTTAATTTTTTATATATAATTATTAGTTAAAAAACCTATTTTAAATAATAGGTTTTTTTATTTTCATTGTAATGTAGTTGTCAATTCTTTAAAACAAATGTTCGAAAAACTATTGACTTTTTAGAAATAAGTATTATACAATGAAATAGTAAGTTATTTACGAGGAGGAAAAAAATGGCTGTAAGTAAAGAAGTCTCTAAAGATAAGGCTTTAGAACAAGTATTAAATGATATTGAAAAACAATTTGGTAAAGGTTCAATTATGAAATTGGGAGATAATAAGCATATGAAAGTAGATGTAGTCTCTAGTGGTGTTTTATCATTGGATATTGCATTAGGTGTTGGCGGATATCCTAAGGGAAGAATTATAGAAATATATGGACCTGAATCTAGTGGTAAGACTACTTTTGCACTTCAAGCAATTGCTGAACATCAAAAGCTAGGTGGTAGAGCTGCTTTTATTGATGCAGAACATGCGCTTGATCCTGTATATGCTGAAAAACTTGGTGTTAATATTGATGAATTATTATTATCTCAACCTGATACTGGTGAGCAAGCTTTAGAAATATGTGATGCTTTAGTTAAAAGTGAAGCTATTAGTATTATTGTTATTGATTCTGTTGCTGCATTGGTACCTCAAGCTGAAATAGATGGTGAAATGGGAGATTCTCATGTTGGTCTTCAAGCTAGATTAATGTCTCAAGCTTTAAGAAAGTTAAACGGTACAATTAGTAAAACTAATACAACTGTAATATTTATTAATCAATTAAGAGAAAAAGTTGGAGTTATGTTTGGAAATCCAGAAACTACTACCGGTGGAAGAGCATTAAAATTTTATGCTAGTGTAAGATTGGAAATTCGAAGAAGTGAACAACTAAAAATGGGAGATGGAGTTGTTGGTAATAAAACTGCAGTTAAAATTGTTAAGAACAAAGTTGCACCTCCATTCAAAACTTGTGTAGTTGATATTATGTATGGAGAAGGTGTTTCAAGAGAAGGAGAAATTATAGATTTAGCAGCTGAAGCAGGAGTTATTGATAAAACGGGAGCTTGGTATTCATATAATGGTGAAAAGCTAGGGCAAGGTAAAGAAAATGTTAAATTGTTATTGAAAGAAAATGAAGCATTAAAGAATGAGTTAGAAGAAAAAGTTAGATCATTTTATGATATAGCAATTGCTAAAGACTCAAAGAAAAAGTAATATAAGAAACTTTTTCTTTTTTTTTATTTATGATATATTAGTCATAAGTAATTACATATTATTATTTTGGAGGCTAAGTATGAAAAAAATAAGAGATTTAATTGAATGTGACTATGATATTGATATAGCCGGAGTTAGTGATGATTCAAGATACATAAAAAAGAATTTTTTGTTTGTTGCAACAAAAGGTTTTAATGTAGACCATTATGATTATATAGATGATGCCATTGAAAAGGGATGTTCATTTATTATTGCTGATAGAGATATAAATAGAGATTTTCCACATGTTATTGTGGATAAAAATATATCAGATGTATATAGAGAGGTTTGTAAAAAGTTTTATGATGTTGATTTTGATAAATTAAAGATAATTGGAATAACAGGTACTGATGGAAAAACAACAACTACAACAATAGTTAAAAATATTATTAAAGATTGTGCTTATATGGGGACTAATGGTCTAGAAATAATTGATAAAGAATATCATACTAGTAATACTACTCCAATAATAAGTGAATTATATAAAGATTTAAAACTTATAATTGATAATAAGTGTAGTAATCTTGCTATGGAAGTTTCAAGTGAAGCTTTGCTTCATGATAGAGTTAAAGATTTTAGATTTGAAATAGTTGGTATTACTAATATTACAGGTGATCATTTAAATATTCATAAGACATTTGAAAATTATGTTGATTGTAAGAAGAAACTTATTTCACTTGTTAAAGAAAATGGTTATGTAGTACTTAATGGAGATGATCCAATTCTTCATGAAATAGAAGGAAATAATATTATTAAATTTGGTTTTAATGGTGATAATGATTATTATATTAAAGGTGTAGACTACAAAGGAAAAGAAACAATTATTAATGTTCAATATAAAGATGAGATGTTTACAATTAATTCTCCTTTAAAGGCAAAATATAATGTATATAATGTTGTGATGGCTTTTATTATTTGTAGATTATTTGGATTAGATGATAATACTATTCAGAAAAGAATAAAAGAATTAGCACCTATAAAGGGTAGAACTGAGGCTTTATATTTTGGACAGGACTATGATATTATTCTTGATTATGCTCATACAATAAATGGTATTAAAAATATTATTTCTTCTTTTAGAGATTATGATAATGTTATTACTGTTACTGGTAGTGCTGGTGGTAGAGAACATGAAAAGAGAAGTGTAATTGGAAAGTTTGTAATTGAAAATAGTGATACTGCTATTTTTACGATGGATGATCCTAGATATGAAGATGTTAATGAAATAATTGATCAAATGGTTGGAGATAGTAAGGATTATATTAGAATTCCTGATAGAGAAGATGCTATTAGATATGCATTAGATATTGCTGATAAAGGATCTGTAGTTTTGATTCTTGGTAAAGGAAGAGATGAATATATGGCTATTGAGGATAAAAAACCATACTATTGTGATTATGATGTAATAGAAAGATATTTTAAGAAAAAGTGATGATATCACTTTTTCTTTTTCCTTGACATAGCTCGAATTAAAAACTACAATAGAATTAGATTGGGTTAACTAATCTAGATGGAGGAATTATATGAATAAAGTATTGTTCTCCATTTTACTTGTTGTTATAGGCCTAATAGTTGGCTTTTGTATATCTTTAATAGTTAATTTCTTAAAAGGAAGTAATGCTTCAAAAAAAGCTGAGAAATTAATTAGTCAAGCAAAAAAAGATATTGAGAAACTTAAAAGAGAAGCTGCTTTAGAGCAAAAGGAAGAAGCTCATAAAGCAAAAATGGATTTAGATAAGGAAATTCGTGAAAAGAAAGAAGAAATAAAGGAAAGCGAAAATAGATTATTACAACGTGAATCTAGTTTAGATAAAAGAGAAGAAATGTATCAAAAACGTGAACTTGCTTTAGATGAACGTGATAGTAAATTATCTGAGAAACAAGAAGAAATCCAAAAAGAAAAAAGTAAAGTGGAGGAAATTAAAAAGGAACAACTTGATTTACTTGAAAAGATATCTGGTTTTAGTAAAGATAAAGCTCGTGAACTAGTAATGAGCAAAGTTAAGGAAAATATGACAAAGGAGATATCTGAGTATATTAGAGAACGTGAAAATGAGGCTAAGCTTGAAGCTGATAAATTAGCACGTGAAATGATAGTATCATCTATGCAAAAATATGCTGCAGATATAGCTAGTGATCAAACTGTTACTGTTGTAGATTTACCAACTGATGAAATGAAGGGTAGAATAATAGGACGTGAGGGAAGAAATATCCGTACTATTGAAGCAATTACAGGAGTAGATTTAATAATTGATGATACTCCAGAAGCGGTAGTTCTTTCAAGTTTTGATCCTTTGAGAAGAGAAATTGCTAGAGTTACACTTGAAAGTTTGATTAAGGATGGAAGAATTCATCCAACTCGTATTGAAGAATTATATGATAAAGTTTGTAAGGATATGAAAAAACAAATTATTCAATATGGACAGGATGTTACATTTGAATTAGGACTTACAAAGTTTGCCCCAGAATTAATGGAGATAATTGGAAAATTACATTTCAGAACGAGTTATGGACAAAATGCTTTACAACATTCTAAAGAGGTTGCAGAGTTATCTGGATTACTTGCTGGTGAAATGGGAGAAAATGTTACTCTTGCTAAGAGGGCAGGTTTACTTCATGATATTGGTAAAGCAATTGATCATGAAGTTGAAGGTAGTCATGTGGATATTGGAGTAGATTTAGCTAAGAAGTATCATGAAAATGAAGTTGTTATTAATGCTATTGCATCACATCATGGTGATACAGCTGCTACTAGTGTAATATCAACAATAGTTGCTATTGCAGATGCATTATCTGCATCAAGACCAGGTGCTAGAAATGATTCATTAGAGAATTATATTAAGAGACTTTCACAACTTGAAGAGGTTGGTAATGAAATATCTGGTGTTGAAAAGACATTCGCTGTTCAAGCAGGTAGAGAATTACGTGTAATTGTTAAACCAGAAGAAGTTGATGATTTAGAAGCTCATAGAATAGCTAGAGAAGTAAAAGAAAAAATTGAGACAAATCTAAAATATCCTGGAACTATAAAAATTACTGTAATACGTGAAACAAGAGCACAAGAAGAAGCAAAATAATGCTTCTTTTTTCTTTTTTGTGACATAATTTTTGTAGGATGGTATGATGATATGAAAAAAAATTATTAATTATTATAATTGTATTTTTTTCTTTGGTGTGTTTTATATGCTTTTTTCTTCATAATAATAATATCTATCAAACTACTGGTAAAAAAAGGTGTAAGGCTCCAAGAAATGTTGTAATTGACAGTAATGGAAAAGTTAGCTGGACTAATAGTAAGACTTCAGATAGTTATGAAATAAGTATTAATAAAAATAAGGGTTATGTTAAATTTAAGAATGGAAATAATTATTTAAAAACAATAACTTCTAAAACTGGAAAAAGAAAAGTATATGTAAGAAGTGTTTGTGATTCATCTGTATATGATGAAACTAGTCCTGCAAAAGAAGTAACTGTTGATGTATACAATGTTAATTTAAAAGCTGGTGATGGTATTAAGTCTGTTGTTGGTAGTGGTAATTATATTAAAGGTTCAACTATAAAGTGTGATGCGTCTGTCTTAGATAAGTATATTTGGAGTAAGTGGATAAAAGAAGATAAAAGCACTTATAGTACTGATAAATCATTGAAAGTAGTTGTTAAAGATAATTTGAAACTTACAGCAGTTGCTAAACCTGATGGTTATTTGTGCCCTGAAAATTATTATTTGCCAGCTAATAGTACAAAGTGTGAACCTTGTCCTGAGGGATCTTGGTGTGCAGGTGGAATTTATAAAAAAGATGAGGATAGTCAAGGTGTTTATGATCGTGAAACT
>CACXJP010000011.1 GCA_902768065.1 uncultured Erysipelotrichaceae bacterium | reverse complement strand
CTTATAAGATGGGAAGGTGTGTAAATAATGAGAAATAGTAGAAAAAAAATAAAAGTATTTTTATTTGTTCTTATTAGTATATTAACAATAAGTATAGGGTATGCATCTATATCGGCAATTAATTTATTAATTAATGGCAATGGAACTGCAAGTGTTAATCAACAAAATTTTAAAGTCCATTTTACAGAAGCAAAAGAAATAACTGGGACAACAGGAGTATCAGGAACATCAACAATAGACGCACAAGATGATACCAAAGCAATGTTTGATGTAACAGGATTAACAAAAGTAGGAGATTATGCCGAAGCAGTATACACAGTAAGAAATGATTCTAATGGAGTAGGAGCAGAGATTTCGTTATCAGTATCAAACTCAAACTCTGAATATTTCAAAGTAACAGAAACAATATTAGATAATAAATTACAAGCTGGAGAAGAAACAACAGCAAAGGTAAAGGTAGAGATGATAAAAACTCCAATAACTGATACAGTCTCAACAAGCATAACAGCAACATTAATCGCATCACCACTTGAAGATGCAGAGGCAACAGGAGGAAGTTCTGCATCAAAGATTGCAGGGGATCCTGAGTCGTTCACAACAGACTCATGGGCAACAATACAAAAAGCAGTACAAAATAATAATACAAGTGCATATAATGTAGGAGATACAAAAGAAGTAACAATAAATAATGTGGATTATACAGTAAGATTAGCAAACAAATCTACAGGAGATCACTGTGGAAATAATGATACAGGATATTCACAAACAGCATGTGGGTTTGTAGTAGAGTTTGTAGATATAATAACAAAAATGAGAATGCAAAATTCACAAACTAATGTAGGAGGATACCCTGCAACATTAGTGTATGATTATTTAAATAATACATTACCATCACAATTACCACCAGAATTACAAAGTGCAATTAAACCAACAAGAGTAATATCAGGCTATTCAACTACTAATGGAACAGATTCAGCAAACTTCACAAGTATTAATCAATCATTATACTTGTTATCAGGAGAAGAAGTATTTGGAACTGATGGTGGAGGAAACAATTACTATGATACAGCATATGGAACATCACATCAATTAGAGTATTATAGTAATAATGGAGTAACTTATTCAACAAGTAGTAGGAATGGAACAAATCTAGATAAAGCAATCAAACAATATAATTCCTCAAACACATGGTGGTGGTTGCGCCCGGCCGATTCTATTAGTAGTTATTCTTTTGCCACTGTCGGTAATGGTGGTCGTTGGAATGACTATAGTGCCCTTACTGCTAACGGTGTCGCCCCAGCTTTCCGAATCGGGTAATAAAAATAATAAAAGTAAGACTTATGTCTTACTTTTTTTAACATGCTCTTCCTTCTAGACAGATATCCATTGTATAGGAACTATTTCCTCGATATTCATTATTTTCAAAATCATCTTCAGAGTCATATGTAAATACTGTTAGTGATATTTTTGAATTGATTTGATCTACTGAATAACTGCTTTGTATTTTTATGGAAGTCATTAATGTGTTTTCATTAAATTGTTCTTTTTCTATATGTGAGTAAAATCCTTTACCAAAGTTATTATAATCATCATATAGATAGGTCATTAAATATTCCCACTGATCAAAAGTATTTTCTGGAGAAAAGATATTATATGAAATATTTCTTCCATCTGCTAGAGAAAACTTAATATTATATCCAAGTTTTATATTATTATATTTATTCCATTCATCGTAGAAGGCTAATCCAAAACCTTTATCTATTGTTAGATTATCTTCATTTGATGGATATATTTGAAATACTCCCATATCTTGCTCAACTACAGGAGTTACATTTACCTTTGTTATTTTTGTTAAAGTATTTCCTTGTACTTTATAAAAACCTATAGGTGTTTTGTTTTCATCTTTGTAGGTATCTTTTTCTATTACTTCTTCTTTCTTTTCTTCTTTTGCTTTTTCAATTACTTTTTCTTTTTTTGTACATCCACAAAATAAGAGAAGTACTACTAATACTAATAATATTTTTTTCATAATTCACCTCTAGTATTAATATAACAAATTTTATTTAAAATTAAAAGAAATCATATTTTGATTTCTTTTATTATTTTGTAATAGATTTTACTTTTTGTTTTGCAACTGTGATTGATTGTTGATTTATACCTATATTGTAATTGCTTAATAGAGAATTAATCTTGTTTTCTCCATTTAGAACTTTATTTATATCATATGTAGTTTTTTCTTGGTCTTCTATATATTTTTTATATAGGTTTTCTGCATATATATAACCAAATCCATAAGAATATGCTAGATTATCTCTATATATATTGTATGATTCTTTTATTGATCCTCCCTTAAGCCAAGGACATTCTTTTTCCATTTCTTCTATAGATGTTGATGGTGGGACAAATCCTTTTTTTGCTTGATTATATATTTTTTGTAATGCAGTCATTTCTTCGAATCTATCTTTATAATGCCATACTATACCATTAAGTCTTGTGTTTTCAATTTTTCTCACCATATCTTGACATTTTAGAAGTTCTTCAACTTTATTGGCAGCTATTTTTTCTGCTAATATAGAGAATATTTCAGTATAGTAATACTTTTTATTTAAATCTATTTCCTTATGTGCCATATGAAAATGAATAAATTCGTGAACAAGAGATACAACACTTGATGTATTATTAAAACTTGGTACTTCAACAAAACATTCAATTTTATTTGTTACTTCATCTCTGAATGTTAGATTTATTCCTGAAAGTATTTCATTATCATTTGATAATTGTATTCTTTCAAAGAAATTTTCCATTTCTCTATTGATTTCTTCTGTGTTTCCAAAGATAGTTAGTACAGTATATACAAATAATTCAATTATTTCATTCCTGGTTAACATTGTGAAATCATTTTGAAAGTATTCTTTTGGTTCTGATTTTATTGTTAAATCAATGAATGAATCATATAAGTGTCTTGATTTATTTGAATTTAATTCAGTTGGTTTTTGTATCATTCTTTTACTTTTTACATCTTCCATAAATGTTTTTGCTAAATCATTTTCTGATCTACTAAATAGTGTAGCCATATTAATCCCTCTCTTTTTAACAGGACATATTATACATTTTATATGAAAAAAAATCCAGTATTATGCTGGATTTTCTTGAATTTTTTCTTTAACATTTTCATTTTCTAATTGTTTATAATCAACTTTTCCAATCATTGTTTTTGGTAATGTTTCTCTAAAAACATACTCTTTTGGTATCATATATTTAGCAAGATTTTTTTCTAGATAATCTTTTATTTCTGATCTCACTTTCATATTATCGTGATATCCACTTTTTAATACTATATATGCTTTTGGTACTTGTACTTTATATGGATGTGGTACTCCTACAACACAAGAATTTAAAACATATTTATTTTTATTTAGTATTTCTTCAATATGTGATGGATAAACATTGTATCCGGAAGATATAATTAATCTTTTTAATCTTTGTACGAAGAATAAACAACCATTTTCATTTATATATCCTAAGTCTCCTGTGTGTACCCAAGTATTTCCTTTTTCATCTTTTTCTAATACTTTATTTGTTTCTTCTTCATTATTTAGATATCCAAGCATAACGCTTGGTCCAGATATTTGTATTTCTCCAACTTGTCCTGTTTTAACTTCTTTATGGGTATCAGGATCAATTATTCTTAAATCATTTGATGGTAGGGGAATGCCAACACTACCTAGAGTATATGAGTTTGTTGTTGAAAAGATGCATCCTCCACTTGTTTCTGTCATTCCATATCCTTGGACTATTCCTTTTACACAGCCATGTGATTTAAGAAAATCATTTACTCTTTTGTTTCTTTCTTCATTAAGAGAATCTCCACCAGAAACAACATATTTTACATTAGATAAATCTATATCATCCATATGTTTATTATTTATTAATGCTTCAAATAAGGTTGGTACTCCGGCGATAAATGATGGCTTATATTTTCTTAAAAGTTTATCAAATCTTGAGGCATCAAATCTTGGAACTAATATTAATTCTATTCCTGTAGATAGGGGATAGTGAACACATTCAACTAATCCAAAACAATGAAACATAGGAAGTATTCCAAGCATTGAATCTCTTTCTGTGATATCTGGTAGAGCAATGTGTGCTTGATTTGGGACAACATTTATATTTCCATTAGAAAGAACAATGCTCTTAGGTGTTCCACTTGTTCCTCCACTATGAAGAATAACTGCTGGATTATCTTTTTTTCCTCTAGCAAATGCACTTGCATCATAATTTTTCCCTTTGGAGAAAAAACTATCCCATAAAATAAATCTTTCATCATTTTTAGGTAATTTTACTTTTCTATCTTCTAATATGAAATATCCTATTCCCATAAGTTTTGGCATTGAGTCTCTTGGAGAAGATAGTATTACTTTATATAATGATGTATCTTCAATAATATTTGCTATTTTTTTATAATTAAAATTAACAGTAAGTAGCATAACACTACTTGTATCAACAATACTTTTCTTTATTTCTTCTTCTGCAGATAATGGGTGAATCATATTTGATATTGCACCAATCTTACTTACCGCATAAAACATTATTACTGCTTCCGGAGTATTTGGCATACAAATAGAGATTACGTCATCTTTTCTAATTCCCTGACATTTTAATGCTTTTGCACAAATATCAATTTGCATAAAAAAATCATCATAAGACATCTTGTTCCCAAAATAGCTTATTGCTGTATTGGATAATCTATCTTGATTGGCTTCATATATATATTCATATAATGACATATCTGGAGTATCGACAACACGCTCTTTCTTATTATAATATTTTTGCCATGGTTTTATTTTTTTAAATGAAAATAATTTCATAAATACACATCCTATCTTTTTAAACATATGTTGATTAAGTAACAAATATATTATATAATTTTAATTAACTTAGTATCAATAATCAAATAATCATTTATTGTTTATTATTGAACATGTTATTAGGCAAATGTCTAAAAAGGAGCAATTATGGATAGAAGAGTTAAATATACTAAAAAAGTTATTAAAGATACATTCTTATCTTTACTTGAAAAAAAGGATATTTCATCTATATCGGTTAAAGAATTATGTGATATAGCAGATGTTAATAGAGGAACATTTTATAGGTATTATGAAGATATTTATGATTTATTAAAAAAGATTGAAGAAGAATTTATTGAAGAGATTAGGGAATCTAATTCTATGGTTCATATGAGTAATCATTCTATTTATACTTTTACTAAAGAAATTTTAGATATTTTTGAAAATAATAAAAAGTTAGTTAGAGTATTATTTAATGCGGATAGTAATATTTATTTCTTGGATGATGTTTTAGAAGTGGCATATGAAAAGTGTATTGGTAATTGGGAAAGTAATATAGATAGTGATGATTATAATGAACTTGAGAACTCTGTTGTATTTATCTTTAATGGAGCTTTGGGTGTTATTAATTATTGGGTTAAGAATGATTTTAATATTTCTAGTGATTTACTTGCAAAATATATTGAGAAATATTGCTTAGGTGGAGTTAGTAAGTTTATACCAAAAAAATAATTTTGTAAAATTGTGTAATTTGATTAATAATATTGTAAATGTATGATACAATTTAATAGGAGGATTATTATGATAGAAATTTTAAAAGCAGTATTATTTGGTATAGTTGAAGGTGTTACAGAATGGTTACCTATATCATCAACAGGTCATATGATTCTATTGAATGAATTTATCAATCTTAATGTTTCAGATGAATTTTATAAATTATTTGAAGTTGTTATACAATTAGGTGCTATAATGGCTGTTGTTGTTTTGTTCTTTAAAGAAATATGGCCGTTGAAAAAACAAAAAGAAAAGATTGTATTAGATAAAAAAAGTTTAAATTTATGGGGGAAAATTATAGTGGCATGTATACCTGCTGTTATAATTGGTTTATTGTTTGATGATATTTTAGATAAGTATTTATATAATGGTGTAGTTGTTGCGCTTGCTCTTATTATATATGGTATTATATTTATTATTATCGAAAGTAAGAATATTGGTAAGAGAAATGTAAAGAGTATTGATAAGATTTCATATAAGCAAGCTTTAGGGATTGGAGCTTTCCAATTACTTGCATTAATTCCTGGTACATCTAGAAGTGGTTCTACTATTATAGGTGGTTTATTACTTGGTTTAGAAAGAAGTGTAATAGCAGAATTTACATTCTTTTTAGCAATTCCTGTAATGGCAGGAGCATCTTTACTAAAACTTATGAAGTATTTTATAAAAGTAGGTTTTGTATTTAATGGATTAGAGGTTGCTATATTAGTAGTTGCTACAATAGTTGCATTTGTAGTTAGTATGATAGTTATTAGATTCTTTATGAATTATATTAAAAAACATGATTTCAAAGTATTTGGATACTATAGAATTGTTTTAGGTTTTATAGTATTACTATACTTTTTAATGAAATAGGGAGTAAGTTTTAATTTACTCTTTTTTGTGGTATGGAGGAGAAGTAGAATGGAAAAGAAAAAAGAAGTTATTGAAACATCAAATTTAAGGTTAATGGTGTTTGAAAGCGCAAAAGAGTTAGGTGATAAGGTAGATGCTCACTTAGTGAGGATGCATAATCTTGATCCTGAAAAATATACATTTAAGGTTCCTATAAAGGAAAATTTCTTTCAAGATGGTCATCAAAAGGTAGAGATTCAAGAGACTGTTAGGGGAAAAGATTTATATATGTTAACTGATATAGGAAACTATTCAGGTGAATATAAGATGCATGGTTTTATTAATCATACATCTCCTAATGATTTGATGATTCAATTATTAGATGGAATTGGTGCATGTAGTTCACATGCTAAAAGTATTAATATAATTGAGCCGGAATTATGGGCTGGAAGGCAACATAGAAAAAACACTAGAGAAAATCTAATGTGTGGTATGATGCTTCATATAATAGATAGATTTAGTAAAGTAAAAAGTTTTGTTACTTTTGATGCTCATGATCCTGGTGTTGAACATGCTGTTCATAATATGGAGTTTAACAATTTCTTTCCAACGAATGAAATACTTGGGGAATTTATAAATAATACTCCAATTGAGCAACTAAAAAAAATAGATTTTGTTGCGCCCGATAATGGTGCGACAGGAAGAAGAAATGTCTATTTAAACTCTTTTAATACTCAAGATATTCATAGGGAAGCAGGAAGCTTTGTAAAACAAAGAGATTACAATCACTTAGTTGATGGAAAAAATCCTGTTACTAGCCATGATTATTCAGGTAATGGTGATTTAGCTGGGTATACGGCAATTGTATCAGATGATATGATTTCTTCTGGTGGAAGTATGTTTGATGTTATTGAGGAATTAAAGAAAAGGGATGTTAAACATATATATCTAGCAGTTACCTATGCTTTATATACTGATGGAATTGATAAGTTTAATGAATATTATGAGAAGGGTATGTTAGATGGGGTTTATACAACCAATTTATCTTATATACCTGATGAATATAAAAATGCCCCATGGTTATATGTTTGTGATTGCTCAAATTTTATGGCTCAAATTATTTATAATATGCATAATGATATTTCTATTTCTTCATTACTTACTGATAAATCAAAACCAATTAAAATGTTAGAAAAGAAATTTAATGAGAGTAAAAAATGAAAATAGTATCTTGGAATGTTGCAGGACTTAGAACTTGTTTAAACAGAGAATTTGAAATTTTTTTACTAATTAGGATTATAAAGAATGATATAAGGGAGTAAAGATATGAGGGTACGATGTGAGTATTGCAATAATTTAATTGATGATGGTGATGAAAAATGCCCCGGATGTGGAGCTGTAAACAAAAATTATAATAGAGCTTCGAAAGATATACCTACCACGATAGAGGAATTGGCAAAGTGGTATCAAGATAGGGGACTTCCACCATATGAAAAAACAAGATTTTTTATAGGTGAGGATTATAAAGAACCGAAGGCTTTTGGTATTTATAAGGATGAAAACACAGGAAAATATGTTGTATATAAAAATAAAGATACTGGCGAAAGAGCAATTAGATATGAAGGAACAGATGAAAAATATGCGGTTAATGAATTATATTTAAAATTGAAAGAAGAAATATGGATTAGAAAAAATAGTAAAATTCCTAAGCCAACATTTATTAGGGATTTTATTTGTATAGTTATTTTTGTGATTGTCTCTATGCTCTTATTTCTTTACTTCTGTTTGAGACCAAGTGATGGATATTATAATTTTAATGGAAATGAATACTATCATCATAGTGGTTCTTGGTACATATATAGTAATAATAGATGGCAATCTACTACAAAGCCATCATATGATGATGACATAAGTGATCATTATGATGGCAGTAGTTATTCGAATTCATCTAGATATTCTGATATACGTGATAGTGATGTTTATAGTTCAAGTTGGGATAGAGATTGGGATAGTGATAGTGATTGGGATAGTGGTAGTGATTGGGATTCTGGAGGAACAGATTGGAGCAGTGACTGGTGATGAAACTATAGAAGTGGTTTTTTCGATGAATTATTATAGGAGGAGTTATGAAAATAGTATCTTGGAATGTTGCAGGTCTTAGGGCTTGTTTAAATAAAGGATTTGATAGATTCTTTGAATTAGAAAATGCAGATATCTATTGTTTACAAGAAACTAAGGTTTTAGAAGAACAAAATCCTTTTCATCCATACGGTTATAATGAATACTTATTTCCAGCAGAGAAAAAAGGTTACTCTGGGACGATGGTGTATTCAAAGGTTGAACCTTTATCAGTTAAATATGGTATTGATGATTTTGAATATGATAGTGAAGGTAGAACAATTACATTAGAGTTTGATGATTTTTATTTAGTAACTTGTTATGTACCAAATTCAAAAAGAGAATTAATAAGACTTGATTCAAGAATGAGATTTGAAGATTTAATGAGAAACTATTTGAATTCTTTAAGAGAAAAGAAAAATGTAATATATTGTGGAGACTTAAATGTTTCACATCAAGAAATAGATATTAAAAATCCAGATTCTAATAGAAGAAATGCAGGATTTACCGATGAAGAAAGAGGTAAGATGACAGAACTTCTTGATTCTGGATTTGTAGATACTTTTAGATATTTATATCCTACGGAGGTAAAATATTCTTGGTGGAGTTATATGAGAAATGCTAGAAGTAAAAATATTGGGTGGAGACTTGATTATTTTATAGTAAATAAAGAGTTTATTGATAGGGTGGTTGATTCAAAAATATTAAGTGATATTGAAGGATCTGATCACTGTCCAATTGAGTTAGAAATATAAAATGGAATCATTGATTTGATTCCATTTTCTTTATTTTTTGTTTAATTATTTCTGGATTAATAATTCTTTTTATTTCTTCTTCTATTTCTTGATCTTCATTTATCATTATTATTTTCTTAAAACCTTTTGTATTTTTTGCATTGTTATACCATCTTAGTTCAGGACCACAATTATAAGAATTATATGAGACATATGAATTGGCAAATTCATTATTATTATCAAATAGGAAGTGCTCGCCTGCTCTATACATATTTTTAAAAGTAACATCTGCGAAATTATTCCATTTACTTGATATTTGTATATATGAATATTTACTAAAATCAATTACTGCATTTTTTGAACCTGTAAAGTCATTACTTTCTAATTCATATTCAGTAAGATCACCTTCAAATGTTATTCCTCCAAAATTATTAAATTTAAGCTCTTTTTTTGAACCTGGATTAATTTTATCTAAATGTAATATTAGTTCTGTTTGGCAACCTTTAAAATTGGTACTTCCAATTGTTGCTCCATCAAAACTGCCTACTATTTTAACTCCTGAAAGAATAGTTCTCCTTAGGTCTTTATCTTTTATTGTTTGAGGATTTATGGAAAAGTCTTTATCAATTACGGCATTTAGAAAAGATGCTCCTGTTATGTCAACGTCATCACAATTTCCTGAGACAATTGTATTTCCTAGTGTAACACCATTGATACTTTTATTTGATGTTTTATTTGGATTAATTGTTGGTAGTCCCATACATCTTTCAAAATTAGATAGTTCAATATTCCAACCATCGAAATTTCCTTCAATCCATATATTTTCAAAATTACAATTACGAGCTACTTTATTAATAATGTTTTTTGTTGCAAAAACAATATTGTTATCTCTCATAATATCAAGTGAGTTGTATGAAGTTTTATCTGTATTAATATATAGGTTTTCATATGTAAAGTCACTGAAATCAAAATATTTATATAACTTTTTTGTTTCAGAATCAACAATAAATGTTGATACTTGTTTTTCTTCTTCATTTATTTTTTTCTTTGTTTTTTCTATAAATAATTCTTCTAGTAATTCACTTGGGACTTTAAGCTTTCCATCAAAATCTTCTAAGATATTTATTAATATTTGAATTACTTTTTTTCTATCATTTTTTAGTAGGTTAATTAATTTTTCTGCTGTTTCTTTGTCCATATAATTCTCCTTTTATTTGTTACTTAATTTTCTATTATAATATATCTGATTTTTATATGCAAATTAAATTGATTATTACAAATTCATTTGCTATACTTTATTTATAATATGGGTGATGTGGAATGGATAGAAGAACAATTTTACTTTTGGGTATAGCAGTTGGGTTAATGATAATAAGTGTCATTGGACTATACTTTAATAGAGGTAGTGTTATTAGTACTGATGAGGCTGTTATTAACGAATATAAAATTGGTTCTGATATTAAAATAAAAGAATTAGTTGTTGATTCTAATAAAGATATTACTACACTTACTAAGTATGTTTCTAAAATTAAACCATTAAAGAAAAAAGAGATGGTTAACTTAGCTTTAGCAAAAGAAGTTGAAATAAAGTTTAATGAATCTATATCATTCTATATTCAATTGAGTGAAAAGAAGTATTGTTATTATACAAATAAAGATAAAGATATTTCTTCTCTTGCTAAAATGCCAGACGGGTTATATGATTGGCTAGTTGATAAATTAAAAAATGAAACTGATATAACAGAATATGTTAATGCATCAATAAATAAGCTTACTAATTCAGAAGAGTTTTATAATATGAGTGAAGATAAAAGAAAGAAGAATTGTGATTCTTTACTTAGAAAGCTAAAAAGAAGGGGAAAAATAAATAGTTATTCTTACTCAAGTACAAACAAAATATATACTTTTGAATATGCGAATGGTGCTAAAGGTGGTATATCAATTAGAGTATGGAATGTTGAGTAAAAAAACATTAAATATTTTTTAATGTTTTTTTTTCACTATTTTTTCACATTTATATCACTTTTAATTCATAGTCTATGTCTATAATTATATACATCAAGGAGGGAAAATATGAATTTTTTTCAAAGAATAGAGCAGAAATATGTTTTATCAGAAAGCGAATTTTTAATTCTTTTTGAAAAGATAAAAGAGTATATTGAAAAAGACAAATATTTTAAAAGTACTGTGTGTAATATATACTTTGATAATGATTGCGATGATTTAATTGTTAAATCTCTTGAAAAACCTGTTTATAAAGAAAAGGTTAGAATAAGGAGTTATAATACACCAAATATAAATGATAGTGTCTTTTTAGAGTTGAAAGGGAAATATAAGGGGGTTGTTTTTAAAAGAAGGGTGGAAATTCAATTAAATGAACTTTATAAATATATTGATACAGGTATAATGCCTAATGTTAGTAATATGCAAATAATGAAAGAAATTGATTATATTATAAAAAAATATGATTTGAAACCAAAGATTTATTTAGCATATGATAGATTATCTTTTTATGATAAAAATGATATGAATTTTAGAATTACTTTTGATAGTAATTTAAGAAGTAGAAATGATTGTTTGAAACTTGAATATGGTGATAGGGGTAATCTTTATAATAAAAACAAGTTTTATATTATGGAATTAAAATCATTAACCGCTATACCTTTATGGTTTATTAAAATCCTGTCTGAGTTAAAAATATATCCAAAATCTTTTTCTAAATATGGAAACATTTATAGTAAAAATAAGGAGGTGCATTTAAATGTTTAATAGTATTATAAGTTCGGGTTTAACGATTGTTAATTTTTCTATTTGTATTGTAGTTGCAATTATTTTAGGTTTAGTTGTGGCATTCTTTCATATGAAAACCACAAGATCTAATCAAAATTTTATAAATACTTTAGTTATATTACCGGCACTAGTTACAATTGTAATTTTGCTAGTAAATGGAAATTTAGGTACATCTGTAGCTGTTGTTGGTGCTTTCTCTTTAGTTAGATTTAGATCAATTCCAGGTAATTCTAAAGAGATATTGGATGTCTTCTTTGCAATGTCTATTGGTTTGGCTCTTGGAACTGGATATATTGCATTTGCTATAATTTATACTTTATTTATTGGGATTTTATCATTTGTATTATATAAACTTAAATTTGGTGTTAATAAGTCAAAAAGTAGGATTATGAAAATTGCGATTCCAGAAGATTTAGATTATGAAAATGTATTTGAAGAATTGTTTAATAAATATACAGATAAGGTTGAACTTTTTCAATCTAAAACAATTAATATGGGATCTATGTTTGAATTAACATATTTAGTTAATTTGAAAGATGATATTTCCGAAAAAGAATTTATGGATGATATTAGAATTAAAAATGGTAATTTGAAGGTTATCTTGACACATGAGTTAGAAAATAAAGAGGTATTATGATGACTGAAGAAAAGAGATATAATAATTATTATGATAGTATGTTTATCACTTGTTAGATGGATTCTAGTTATTCATAAATATATTGATAATAATAATTATAATGATATTGCATATAGGATTAATTATGAAGGAGATGATATTAGTGAGTAAAAGGAAGAAAATAATAATAATTGTTTTAGTAGTATGTGGATTATTACTAGTAGGGGGATTAATCACATATGTGGTTAGTAATAAGCCTACTTCTTTATTAACTGAATCTAGTAGTAAGGCTTCTAAAGATGAGTCTGGAGTAGATTGGTCTAAATATCAGGTTTATGATGTAGATTTAGGAAGTGGTAATGTTAATATTACTAAAGCCGGTGTTTATAATTTAAAGGGAACACTTAAAAATGGATCTGTAGTAGTATCTACTAATGATAATGTAAAAATTGTTTTAAATGGAGTTACTATTAGTTCAAATGGACCAGCAATTAATATAAAGAAGGTAAAGAATGTTTATATTGAATTAGTTGGTAAATCTAAAATAACATCTAAGACTAATGATAGTTTGGATGCGGCAATATTTTCTAAAGATGATTTATATTTATATGGTTCTGGTAGTTTAGAAATTAATTCTAATAAGGATGGTATTAGTAGTAAAGATGATTTATATATTTTATCAGGTACTTATACTATTAATAGTGATAATGATGGTATTAAAGGAAAAGATTCTGTTAATATTACTAAGGGTACTTTTACAATTACCTCTGGTGAAGATGGAATTAAATCAACTAATGAAGAAGAAAAGGGAGAAGTATTAATTGAAAATGGAACATTTAAGATTACATCTAATTTAGATGGTATAAGTGCAAGTTCAGATTTAAATATTAAAGATGGTAAATTTACAATTGTATCTGGAACTAAAGCTAGTGAAGATTCTCAAAAGGGATTAAAGGGAATAAAAAATGTTGTTATTGATAATGGTAATTTCTCAATTAATTCTATAGATGATGCAATCCATTCAAATGGAAATATCACCATTAAAAATGGTACTTATAGTATTTCAAGTAATGATGATGGAATACATGCTGATAGTAGTGTAACTATTAAAGATGGAAAAGTTAAAATTACAAAATCATATGAAGGTATTGAAGGATATAAAATAAATTTAAATGGTGGAGAAATAGATATTTATGCATCTGATGATGGAGTAAATGTTGGTGGAGGAAATGATTCTTCTGGTACTCAAAATGGTAGAGGTGATGCTTTTGATCAAGATAACGGAGGATTACTAACTATTAGTGGAGGAACAATATATGTTAATTCCGATGGTGATGGCTTAGATTCAAATGGAAGTATTAAAATGAGTGGTGGTACTGTTCATGTGGATGGACCTACTAATAATGGGAATGGTGCACTTGATTATAATGGTACATTTGATATTACAGGTGGAGAATTAATTGCAGTTGGATCATCAGGTATGATGCAAAATGTTTCAACTAGTTCTACTCAAAATACAGTTTTAGTTAATTTAAGTTCATCAAGTTCTGGAGATATATCTATAGGTAATATAAATTATTCTCCTAAGAAACAATATCAGTCTATACTTATATCTTCAAATAGTTTAGAATTAAATAAAGAATATACATTAAAGGCTGGTTCAACTTCACAAACTGTTACTTTAACTAGTACAGTAACAGGAAGTGGAAGTCAAGCTGGACCTGGTGGTAATCCAGGAATGAATGGAAATATGGGTCCTAGAGGAGGAAGAAGATAAGATGAAAAAAGATTTAGTAAAAGTAGCTCTAATACCTTCACTAGAACCTGATGAAAACTTAATTGAGATAGTTAATAAATTATTAAAAAGTGACTATGAAGTGGTGGTTGTAGATGATGGGTCAGGATCTAGGTATAAAAAAGTATTTGATAAATGTAAGTGTAAAGTTATTTCATATGATGTGAATAGAGGAAAAGGTTATGCTTTAAAAACAGGATTAAAGTTTATTAAAGAAAACTATAACAATGCACTTGTAGTTACAATGGACTCTGATGGTCAACATACTGTAGAGGATGCTGAAAAAATTATAAAATATGCTAAAAAACATGAGAATACTTTAGTTTTAGGCTCAAGAAAAAGAGGAGAGAATACTCCTCTTAGGAGCTTTTTTGGAAATACTATCACTTGTTTTATTTTTGATTTGGTTACGCATACAAAAATATATGATACTCAAACTGGATTAAGGGCTTTTTCATCTAAATTAATAGATTACTTACTTGAGGTTGAAGGTGATAGATTTGAATATGAGATGAATGTTTTACTAAATCTTTCTAGAAATAATATTAAAGTACATGAGATAACTATACAAACAATATATATCAATAAGAATGGTGGCTCTCATTTTAATGCGTTTAAAGATTCATACAAAATATATAAAGAGATATTTAAGTATTCTTTATCTTCTATTATGTCTTTTATAATTGATTATATTTTATTTATTTTATTTAATTTGTTAACTAGCAATGTAATATTATCAAATATATTTGCAAGGATAATAAGCGGTACAACTAATTATTGTGTTAATAGGAGCTTGGTTTTTAAATCTACTAAATCTGTAAAAAGTACTTTTTATAAGTATGTAGTTCTTGCTGTAACAATTTTATTATTTAATACTTTTTTAGTAATGTGTTTTTCTAAGATTATGAATGTTTATCTTGCTAAAATTATTACGGAAATTATATTGTTCTTTGCTAGTTGGTTAGTTCAGAAATTGTTCATTTTTAGAGGAGATGATTATAATAAAAAATTTTAAGTTATTAAGTATTTATTTTATTTTTCTTGTTATTTTTACTGTTTATGTTATTTTAGATACATTTGTATTATCTACTTCGTATGATACAATTATCTCAAACAATAATAAAGATATTGATACTGGTGTAATAACTTCTGATAAAATGAGTTATAAGGATGATAATATAAAAATAAAAATAAGTGAATATATAGAGAATGATACAAAAATCTATGTTGCTGATGTGGAAGTGAATGATTCTTCCTATTTGAAAACGGCGTTTGCGAAAGATACATATGGTAAAAATATAACTGATAAAACATCTTCTATTTCAGAAAGTGTTAATGCAATTCTTTCTATCAATGGAGATTTTTACGGTGTACAAAGAAAAGGTTTTGTCCTTAAAAATGGTAAAATTTATAGGTCAATTTCTAATTCTAATGAGGATTTAGTTATTTATAGTGATGGGAATTGGGATATTATAAATGAAAATAATACAGATATTGATAGCCTTTTAAATAATGGTGCCTATAATCTTTTATCTTTTGGGCCAGCATTAATAAAGAATTATAATATTTCTGTATCTGTTAATGATGAAGTTGATAAAGCTAGAACTGATAATCCAAGAACTGCAATTGGAAAAATAAGTAATAATCATTATTTATTTGTTGTTAGTGATGGAAGAACTACAGAATCAAAGGGTCTTACTTTATATCAGCTTGCTACATTTATGAAAAAATTAGATTGTGAAGTTGCATATAATCTTGATGGTGGAGGATCTTCTACAATGTATTTCAATGGAGAAATAATAAATAATCCTACTTCAGGTCATGGAGGAATAAAGGAAAGGAGTGTGTCAGATATTGTATATATTGGATATTAAAGATTTAAAAAAAGAAAATATTTTTATAATTGGATTTAGTATTTTTACTTTAGTATTTGCAATTATATATGAATGTTTTTCTCATGGAGTTGTCTCATACTTTATGATATTAGCTTTTCTTATACCTTTATTGAATTTAATTTTAAATTGTATTTTTATATATAGTAAATTCAAGGTTACTAGATTATCAAAAAATTTAATTTCAATGAGTATTTATACTTTTACATTTTTTTCGATAATGAAGGGTGTATTAGATATATTTGGAACTACTAATAATTTAATATTCATATATTTAATTGTGGGGTTATTATTATTTATATTTGGAGTATTTTCATTATTAAAAAAATGATAGAGAAAATCTATTCTTTTTTATTTATATGATTGATTTTTCTTTAAAAAAAATGCAATTAATTGTATAATTAATTTAAAGATGGAGGAATTTATGAAAGATTATATGGATTTAGAAAAATTAGATGTTGCAAAAAATAGAAAAGGATTTATTGCAGCACTTGATCAAAGTGGAGGTTCAACTCCAAAAGCATTAGAAAATTATGGAATCATGCCTGATGAATATAATGGGGAAGAGGAAATGTTTGATTTAGTTCATAAAATGAGAACTAGGATTTTGACATCACCAAGTTTTACTAGTGAACATATTTTAGGAAGTATTTTATTTTATAAAACAATGGAGTCTAAAGTTAATGGAAAGTTTACTGCTGACTATTTATGGGAAGATAAAAATATTATTTCATTCTTAAAAGTAGATAAAGGACTTGCTGATGAAGAGGATAATGTTAAAGTAATGAAAGAAATTCCTGATTTAGAAGAACAACTTGAGGAAGCTAGAAATAAACATGTATTTGGAACAAAAATGAGAAGTGTAATTTATGGTGCAAATAGAGAGGGAATTGAAAAGGTCATTAAACAACAATTTGAGTTTGCTAAAGTAATTTGTGATAATGGGTTAGTTCCTATAATTGAGCCTGAGGTTGATATTAATATTTCTGATAAAGAGGAAGCAGAAGAAATATTAAAAGAGGTTATTGTTGAACAGTTAAATAATTGGAATAAAGATGATTTAATTATGTTTAAATTTACTATTCCTACAAAAGATAATTTATACTTAGATTTATATAATTTTGAATGTGTTATTAGAGTAGTTGCCTTATCGGGTGGTTATACTACAGATAAAGCATGTGAACTTTTAAAGAAAAATAAAAAAATGATTGCATCATTTTCTAGAGCTTTAGCTCAGAATATATATTCATATCAAACTGATGATGAATTTGATAAAGTATTATTAGATTCAATTAAGCAAATATATGATGCATCAGTTTAAAAATTAATTATTATTTTACTAATTGTTTACAAAGCAAGTGTTTATTCTTGCTTTTTTATTTGAGATACTTTTGGAGTTGGTTATGCATCTATATCTAATATAAATCTTTTAGTAAGTGGAAATGGAAATATATCAGCTAATCAAACGAATTTTAAAGTCAGGTTTTTAAGTGAGAATGGAGTTACTCCTACGATAGAATGTGCTCCTGATAATACAGTTTCAGTAGATGGTGATGTCGTTGTAAGTGATGAAAATTGGGATTGTACTATTAATAGTACAGATGATGCTAGTTGTGGCGCTGGTTCTGATGATTAATGTAGATAGCATTATTTCTTGAGGATTTAATTATGATGAGAAGTTGAAAAAAAAGACTATAAAATTAGTCTTTTTTAAATGTATCTTGTGCGAACGTTTGTTTTATGTTATAATGTTTTCAGATGGTGATTTATATGAATAAAGTTTATATTTGTATTGATTTAAAGAGTTTTTATGCATCTGTTGAATGTGTAGAAAGAGGTCTTGATCCTCTTAATACTAATCTTGTTGTTGCAGATTCATCTCGTACAGAGAAAACTATTTGTCTTGCTGTTTCACCATCTTTAAAGAAGTTTGGTCTTTCTGGTAGATCAAGACTTTATGAAGTTGTTCAAAAGGTTAAGGAAGTTAATAATTTAAGGAAAAAGAAAAATAATAATAGAAAGTTTACAGGTAAATCTTATTTAGAAAGTGAATATTCCAAGAACAATTTATTAGAAGTTGATTATATTACTGCGATCCCTCAAATGAAAAAATATATGAATTATAGTACAAAAATATATGATACTTACTTAAAATATGTGGCTCCAGAAGATATTTATGCATATTCAATAGATGAAGTTTTTTGTGATATTACAGGTTATCTTAAAACATATAAAATGACTCCTAGAGAGATGATTACTAAAATGATACAAGATGTTTATGAGACAACTGGTATTACAGCAACTGGTGGTATTGGAACTAATATGTATCTTGCAAAGATTGCTATGGATATTGTTGCTAAGCATATGGAACCAAATGAATTTGGTGTTAGAATTGCTGGACTTGATGAGATGACTTATCGTAAATTATTATGGAATCATAAACCGATAACTAGTTTTTGGAGAGTTGGAAAAGGTATAGCAAAAAGACTTGAAGAAAATAATATGTATACTATGGGTGATGTAGCACGAAAATCTCTTGAAAATCAAGACTTACTTTACAAATTGTTTGGTGTGAATGCTGAATATTTAATTGATCATGCTTGGGGATGGGAACCTTGTACCATGAAAGATGTCAAAAATTTTAAACCTAAAATTAATAGTTTATCTGAAGGGCAAGTTCTTCATAAACCATATGATTATGATCATACTAAATTAATTGTAAAAGAAATGATGGATAATGTTTCTTTTGCACTTACAAGAAGAAAATTGGTTACAAATCAACTTGTCTTAGAAATAGGTTATGATGTTAAAAATCTTGATTTTTATGATGGAGAAATAACTAATGATTGGTATGGCAGAAAAATACCTAAACATTCTCATGGAACAATAAGACTTGATAGATATAGTTCATCATCTAAAGTTCTAAGAGAATATATTATTAAATTGTTTGATAGGATTATTAATAAAGACTTATATGTTAGGAGAGTATATGTAATTGCTGGTAATCTTAAATCTAAAGGTTCTGTAAAAAATGAGAAGGTCTATGAACAAATTGATTTGTTTACAGATTATGAGAAAAAAGATAAGGAAAGTATTGAAGAAGAAAAATCTTTAGAAAAAGATAATAATTTACAGGAAGTTTTACTTGGTATAAAGAATAAATATGGAAAGAATTCTATTGTTAAAGGTATGAATTTAGAGGAAGGGGGAACTGCGATTGAAAGAAATGGACAAGTCGGAGGACATAGAGGATAAATTCCCATATAGAGATATATTAGATGTAAGATATCCTTTTCCTCTGAAGAAAGAAAGACAATCTATGTCTCATAGAGCTGGACAATTTGCTCCTTTTGCAGCTCTTACTGGATATGGTGATCAAGTTAAGGAAGTAGAAAGATATACAGATTATGAAGTTTTTCTAGATGAAGATAATAAAATTTTACTTGATGAAAAATTAAATTATATAAGAATGCACTTAGATGATGTTAATGTAAGTGTTATCTATTTTGTTAAAGATAAAAATAAAAGTGGGGGTAAATATATTACCAAGAGTGGAAAAATTCATAAAATAGATAATTATAAAGAAATGATTGTTTTTGAGGATAAAGAAAAAATAGATATTAATAAAATTATAAAAATAGATATTAATATATAAAAAAATAAAACGTTATTGTTTTATTTTTTTATTAGTATATTGTTTTTTCTATACCTTTTGGCATTAAGTTTTGCTAAGGTAGTTACTTTATCATCTAATGATTTAAAAATAATATTTGAGGCTTCTTCTCCTAAGTAGTCTACTGGTTTTAATTCACTTTCATCTTTTTCATAGGAAATTCTACTCAAATCTGTTATAAGGTCACATAATTCTAAATTTTTTTCGTTTAATTCATTAATTTTTTTATTGTTTGATTTAATTGTATTTCTAATATGATTTATATGATCTTCAATACTTCTAAAGTAATAATAGCCACTTAATCCCATATCATATGTTCCATAATAAGTATTATTATCGTCTCCTAGAACTTTATAATATCTAATATTCCAGGGACTTCCATGCATAGTTGTTTCTTCTCTTATTTCGCTATTTTCTATTCTTCCTTTAATAAAATGCTCTTCATCTTGATTAGGTCCTAAACTAGAATTATATTTAAATATTAATACTTCTGTTCCTATTGGTATGTCTTTATTCATATTTATCTCTCCTCCGTGCTCGTATATTCTATCATAAAATAGATGTATGTGCAAATAATAAATATATGATATAATTGTTATGGTGATAATATGGATTCAAATCTTGTTATAGAAAAAGAAAAAGCATTTATTGATCAGATAAGTGATAGATATGAATATGATGATAATATGAGACATTTACTATATATTATTATTCCAGCTTTTGTAATTAAATATGGAATTAAGAATGAAAGCTTAATTCTTAATACTTTTCGAGATATTAGAATAATTAAAAGTGATAAACAAGATAAATATGTTAAGGCATATTATTCATCTCATCCTGTGTATGAAAATGGAGAATATTCTACTGTTAAATTTATGGTTATTCAAAATTATAATAAGATATCTTTAATAGATTTATTAGATAATTTGGTGCATGAATTTAATCATGCTGTTAATTCATATAGAGATGAAATTAGAGTAACAAAAAATTATATTTATTTAAGAACAGGACTAACTTATAGGGTTTATAATAAAGATCCATTGTCTTTTGTTAGGAAAGATCCTTCATACTTACTTGAGGAGATTATAAATACAAAGCAAACTGAAGAGGTTATTAATATTATAAAGTCTTTTGATTTTGAAAATAGAGATATTTCAAATACTATTTATGCTATTAATAATGAAACTGATCATAAATATAATTCTAATTCATATTATTTAGAAAGTTATGCTTGCAAACAAATTCTTGAAAACAGAACATTTATTAATACACTTGCTAATTTGAGGTTGGTTGGTGAAGTATTTAATATTACAAAATGGTTTGATGACATAACAGGACAAGAAGGTTCATATAAAGAATTAATATCTTTACTAAATAAAATATATGATTTAGAAAAGGAATATGTAGATAGAAAACTTTTCAAGTCTCTAACACTGGGTAAAATAAGAGAAACTTCAAGGAAAATAATGAGAATAGTTGAAACGTTTAATAACAATGTTAATTATAGATAGGGTGGTTTTATGAATAAAAATTTTTTAAAATATAGAGAAGAATATCCTGATTTCATATATAAGTCTTTTTCTTATACAATTGATGATAATTTAAATATTAGTTTTAATTATATTATTCCAGGATTAGAGGAGTTCAATCATAAGATAATTATTCCTAAAGAATATATAAAAATTGATTATGATAAAGATTATTTAGAATATATTATTTTTAATATTGGAATGATAGAGATAATTAATTATATTAAATGTACTTGTTCTAGAAATATAATTGTTGATGCTGGTTATATTAATGATAAACAAATCGATTTTTTTAAAAAACTATATTATAAAGGATTAGGTGAATTACTTTATAAAAACAACATTCAAATATCTTTAGATGAATTGTTTGATATAAAATGTAATTGTAGTGAGATTTCTCTCCCTAAATTGAATTATACAGGTAATGGTAATTTAATATGTGTTGGTGGAGGAAAGGATTCTTGTGTTTCTTTAGAATTGTTAAAAGATGAAGATAATTGTTGTTTAGTTATTAATCCAAAAGATGTAACTTTAAATTGTTGTATTGCTGCTGGATATAGTGATGACAGAGTTGTTAAAGTAAGGAGAATCATTGATCCTAAAATATTAGATATCAATGATAGAGGATTCTTAAATGGACATATTCCATTTTCTTCTGTAGTTGCTTTTATATCTTATTTAGTTGCATATTTATTGGGTAGAAAAAATATTATTTTATCTAATGAAGCAAGCGCTAATCAAGAGACTGTTATTGGTACTGATATTAATCACCAATATTCTAAAACATATGAAGCTGAATGTGATTTTAGAGATTATGTTAAAGATACATTTGATATTGATATAAACTATTTTAGTTTGTTAAGAGGTCTTTCTGAGTTCAATATCGTAAAGTTGTTTTCTCATTATAAAAAGTATCATCATGTATTTAGAAGTTGTAATTTAGGTAGTAAGAATAATAATTGGAATTGGTGTCTAAATTGTCCTAAATGTTTATTTATATATATAATTCTTAGTCCATTTATTGAGAGGGATGAGCTTATTTCAATTTTTGGGGAGGATTTATATGAGAGAGAAGATTTACTAGATACTTTTAAAGAGATAATAGGTTATTCAGATACTAAACCATTTGAATGTGTAGGTACTTATGAAGAGGCTAGATATGCAGTAAGTTTAGTTATTAATAGAGGTGGGGATATGCCATATTTATTACAATACTATAAAGATAATTATAATCTTGAATTAGATGGTAGTAATATAGAAAAATATAATGATTTAAATAATTTAAATGAATACTATGATAATATAGTTAGAAAAGAGCTTGATAAGTATGTATAGAAAAATAATAAGTAAATTAAAAGATAAAAATATTGCAATATTAGGTTTTGGTAGAGAGGGTAAGTCTACATATAATTTTATTAGAAAATATCTTCCTGAAATTAAGTTAACTATTTTAGATAAGTATTCTGTTGATATAGAGGATAATTATGTTAATAAGATTGTAGGAGATAATTATTTAGATAATCTTGATATATATGATTTAATTATCAAATCTCCGGGTATTAGTTTAAAAGATATTGATATAGGTCAATTTAGGAATAAAATTACATCTCAATTAGAATTATTACTTGAGGTATTTAGAAATAATATTATAGGTATTACTGGTACAAAGGGAAAGTCTACAACTTCTTCTTTAATGTATGAAGTTATAAAAAAACAAAGAGATAATGTTTTTTTGATAGGTAATATTGGTGTGCCTGTTTTTAATGATATAGAATCATATAATGAGGAATCTATATTAGTTGTAGAGATGAGCTCTCATCAGTTGGAGTTTGTTAAGTATAGTCCTCATATTGGGATAATTCTTAATTTATATGAGGATCATTTGGATCATGATGGTACTTTAGAAAAATATCATAGTAATAAGCTAAATATATTTAAATATCAGAATAGTAGTGATTTTGCAATATATTCAGATGATAATAATTACTTGAATAAATATATGAAGAACTCTTTATATAAGGGGATTAAATATACTGTACGATTTGATTATGAAGATGTTTCTTTTAATTCTGTTAGAATTAAAGAAAATAGTATTTATATAGATGGTGAAGTTGTATATGTAGATAAAGAAAGAATGCTACTTGGAGATGCTAATCTTAAAAATATTATGTTTGTACTTGCTATATGTAAGATTTTAAATTTAGATTTTTCTCTTGCTGGAGAGGTTATTTCTAAGTTTAAAGGTCTAAAATATAGAATGGAATATGTAGGAAAATATAAAGGGATTAATTTCTATAGTGATACAATTGCTACTATACCAGAGGCTACGATGAATGCTGTTAAATCTATTGATAATATAGATACTTTGATTATTGGTGGTTTAGATAGAGGTATTAATTATGAAGAATTTATTGATTTTTTAAATAAAAGTAATATAAGAAATATAATATGTATGCCTGAGACTGGGAATTATATTGGTAAAAGAATTATAAATAAGAATATATATTATGCTGATACTTTAGAAGATGCTGTTAATATAGGCATTAATAATACACATAAAGCTAAGTGTTGTTTATTATCTCCGGCTGCGGCAAGTTATAATCAGTATAAAAATTTTGAAGAAAAGGGAGATGCATTTTTAGAAATTTTAAAAAAATATAAGAAATAGTTTACTAATTCTTTTTCTTTTATTATAATAATTTTTACGGGGGATTTGATATGGGAAAACAGAGAAAATACGTAGCAATTATAATGAATAGAGTTTATTCAAAAGATGGAGATTTTATATATGTTGCTAATCATCCGGAAATAGGATATTTGGATGAGAAAACACATATATTTACTGATAGAAATGGTAATGAGTTTTTATCAATGCTTGATGGTTCTTTAATGATGTCTGAAATAAGTGAGGCTCATTATGGAGCGATTCCACTAGATAGAGTAATAGAAAAAACAGGTACTGCACCTCTAGGAAAGGCAATTGCTGACTATGCTTATGGTAGTACAAGATATATTTATTATGCTTCATCATTATCTGACAACATTCCTTTTGTTATTCCAATACCTTTGGATGACTTAAGAGCTAGTTTGAATAATTTTTATAATAAGTCAATATCTAGTGATAAAAAAGATGATGCGACTAAGTCTGATGAGTCTAATAATAATCAGGAAACTTCTTTTAAGAATGATAACGGAGATTATAAACCTGCTCATGCTATGGATGAGGAAGAAGAAGTTGCAAAGGATTTTGATGTTGATGGTATTATGCTTAATATACTGGATGGAAAATATTCTATGGGAGAGTTAAGAGAATTAAGTGCTGCTTTAAGTGAAAAAAGAGATGATTTAGATAGCTTGTTGGAGTCAATAGATATTCAAATAGAAGCAAGTGAAAATGGGGTATCTAAAAATAGAATAAGAAATTATGATAGTAATCCGAGAAGCATTAAATTACCTGCTAATTATATAGATTTTAAAAAATTATATGATAGAGTTACACAGACATTAATTGCTCAAGATGAACCTTTAAGGAGAGTTATTGCTGAACTTATTAGAAAAATACGACATCCTGAAGCAAGAGATAAGGCTATTCTTTTAACGGGTTCTACTGGAGTAGGTAAAACTAAAATGATGTCTTTGATTTCCGAGAATATTAATGTGCCTTATATGAAAGTTGATTCAACTAAACTTACTATACCGGGATTTGTTGGTACTGATATTGAAGAGGTTTTATGGAATTTATATATTGATTGTGGCAAGGACAAGAAAAAAGCAGAAAATGCAATCATATTTTTTGATGAAATTGATAAGAAGGGTTCAGATGAAAAGAGTGATGTATCTGGACAAGGTGTTTTAAATATTCTACTTCCTTTCGTAGAAGGTGGTGTTTATACTGCGTGTGAAGATACAAAAAAAGCTGGAGAGAGTGTTCAAATTGATACTTCTAATATGATCGTTGTATTTGGTGGAGCTTTCAATGATGTATATGAGGAATTGTCTAGGAATGGTAATAGTATTGGTTTTGGTAAAGAAATAAGTACTGATAGTACTGATGTTACAGTTAAGATAGAAGATTTTGTTAAAAAGGCAAAGATGACAAAAGAACTTATGGGTAGAATATCAACAATTGTTAAATTAAATGATTTAGATGTAGATTCAATAAAAAGAATTTTACTTGAATCAGATGAATCTGCAATCAAAAGGCAAAAAAAATATTTTGATGAATTGGGAGTTAAATTAACTCCGGGATATGATTATATAAATAGAATATCTGAGGAGGCAGCTGAAAGAAAAACTGGTGCTAGAGGAATTAGTGGAGTTGTTGATGATACTACTTGGGAAGCTTATGCTGATGCTTATATTAATCTTGGTAAATATAGTGAGATTATTTTAGGAAAAGAAACAGTAGAAGATCCTAAACAATATAAAAAAGTTTATAGAAAGAATAATTCTTAATTATTCTTTTTTTGTGATATAATTATTATGATATGGAGGTATTTGTATGAACCAAGGTTTTAATGTTAATAATATATATAATATTTATTATTCTGATCAAGGGTCTTTCTTTAATAGTGTAACTGTTGGTAGACCACTTCATAATGGTATGCGTGATGGTTCTTATGTTAGAGAAAGAGATATTATAGAATTGAGTTTGGATCCAAATGATCCACATTTAGATGATTATTTTTCCTTTGCCTTTAATAATTCAGATGTTAGTTTTACATTGGGCCTTGATTATAGACATTTAAATAATCATGTTATAGGTTTATTAATTAATGCTTATAATGATGGATATATTACAGGAATTAGAATTCTACCTAGAGGTAAAAAATTAACTAGAGAAATATTTAACATGTTAAATGTTCCGGATTTAGGTGGTATGCTTGTTTCTGTTGATGAAATTGAAAATGATGTTGATTTAAATTCTTCATATATAGATGTTAGAAATGGTAGGGGAATAGTGACTATTGAAAATACTTCCTATACAAATTCAAATTATAATTTTTTTAATAATTATAATATTCATATTAATAGAGAATTATCTGATGAAGAACTTCAATATATTGTTGAATTGTTAAATGAAAACAGTTATCAGAATATTATTGTTGATTTTTATGAGCCAACATATTATAGACATATGCTAGAGTTCTTTTCTGATAAATCAATTCCTATTGATGTTACATTTAGATTTTTAACTAATCCTTTATATGATGTTGCATCACTATATGATGGATTGGATGAAATATTACCTAATAAGATTGATATTGAATATAATACATGTAATGATTTAAATGATTATTATAGGGAGGAACCTATTTCTGAAGGAATAAGATATTATTCGGATATAGAGGCTGGAGGAAGAACTGATGTTGAAACTTACAACGATATGTTAGAGATGATTGACAGTGTTGTAAGGCATATGGAAGATATGAATTATTCTCCACTGGAAAAGGTTACATATTTGTATGATTATTTTAAAGAACATTATCATTATAATGATAGTGGAGTACATGCTGATGATTCTTATCTTGATAGAATATATTCAAAAGATGAAATGATATGTGAAGGTTTTTCTAATTTGTTCTCTGCGATATTAAGAAGAGCTGGTGTTTTATGTTTTACTTATGGTACATCAGATCATCAAAAGAATATAATTAGAATTACAGATCCTAAATATGGCGTTGATAATATTGCTTTAATTGATCCTACATGGGATTTGGATCATATAGATAATAGAAATGTTTTTGATAATTTGTTATTAAATATTGATAATAATCTATATCTTACAAATGGTTCTGAGGTTGGAGAGAGTATTTCTATACCAACAGCATTTTTAATGAATCATCAAGATTATGCTAATAATTTATTAAATAGTAATCCAGGATATGTTATTAATCCATTTGGTTATGGAATAAGAATGCTTCAATTAATGGGGCTAGATGTTAATCAAAATTCATATGTT
>CACXJP010000010.1:2535-48654 GCA_902768065.1 uncultured Erysipelotrichaceae bacterium | reverse complement strand
GGTTTTTCTTTATCAAAATTCATTAGATCACATGTAGAGTAACTGTTTTCTACAAAGTATGCTGTTATAGTGAACCAATTCTTTTTTGTCATATGTGATACAACTTTAAAAAATTCATAATCATGATATGAAGTTGCTTTTTCAATACCATCCTTAAGTTTATTTGATACTATTATACCTTCAAAGATAGTATATTCTTCTTCATCTACTATTTTTCCATTAGCAGATATTGTTACTTTATTTTCATTAAATGTAACTTCTATATCATCACCAAAATGTTTACCTTTCCATGTTCCTTGAACATATTCTTCATCTGGATCATCAAATAATTTAACATTAGATCCTGCGGAAGTGAAATCATATCCTTCTTTTTTTACATACTCATGAAAGATATCATAAAATCTCTTTACTGATTCAGGAGATACTGTTGGACATTGATTTGAATACTTATATAGTTTTTCTCCTGAATCATATACTACATTTAATGTGTCACCTATTCCTGCAGGTAATCCAGCTACATTTGTACAATGACCATTTCCACGAGTTTCATGATTCTCGTCGATTACATCTTGAAGCAATTTAAAAATACTATCATCTTCAGTATCATATTTTATAATAAAATAGCTACCATCTCTTAAATTATACTTTCCTCCACCTTTGGCAGATATTTGAACTTTGTTATCTTCTTTTTTTGCTGATACTACATAATCTGTTCCAACATAAGAAAATGATATTATATTTTTTGATTTAATATTCTCACTACATTCTTCAATTTGTGATTCATGTCTTCCACCATCATATATATTACTGTCTATCATATTTTTCTCCTCCATAATTATCTATATTCCATAAACCAAGTTTTCCATTTATTATTTCTTTTGATTCTATCTTTTTAATATTAGTTAATTTCCAGGCATAGCCTTCTCTTTTTTTTGAGCCATAAGCAATATTATTTTCAGCAATTATTTTATTATTTAATTCTTCATCTATCTTTAAACAATCTTCTAACTCTACTTCTGCGATAATTCTTTTTGATGGATAATCAAGTTTTAATTTTTCAAATCTTTTTAATTCTTTTTTATCAACTCCAGCTCCTGCATGTATTAATAACTTTCCTCTATATTTTGTCTTCCATGATCTAAATTCATACTTTTTAATACCTTCTGCGACAAGAGTTGCCCATGGTTGTTTTAATGTTAATACCTTCATTTATATCACCAATATTATTCTAACATAACAAACTATAAAATGATATTCTTTACTTTATTGATATGATTATATAATTAATGATATAATATTTTTATAACAATAGGAAAGAGGTTTTAGAATATGGCAAGAAAAGGACATAAAGTTAAAGACGTAACTGGTATGCAAAATATTATGTTTGATTTAAAACCAAACAGATGTGAAGCAGAGGTTTTTATAAATGAAGATATTGATGTATCTGAATTTGTGAAATATATAAAAAAGCTTAAAGAAGAAAATGAAAATATCACTTTTTTCCATGGATTTGTTCATATTATGGGAAAAATACTATATAAGTATCCCAAGCTAAATAGATTTGTACAAAATAGAACATTATATGAACATGATGATGTAACAATTGCATTTGTTGCTAAGGCTGAATTCAATGATAAAAGTGAAGAATTTATGACATGCTTAACTGTAAATGATAAAGACACTATAATGGATGTATCTAAAAATTTGAAAGAAAAAATTGATAAAATAAGAGATAAAAAATCAGATGCTGCTACTGATGGTGCTAATAATGTAGTTGATAAATTAGGGCACATCTGGAGACCTGCAAGATCTACTTTAGTTGGTATATTAAAATGGTGGGATAGAAAATTTGGTCTACCTGGATCTATTGCTGATGAGAACATTTACTACAGTTCTATGATAGTATCAAATATTGGTACATTTAGAGTACCTGGAATTTATCATAATTTAGCTAACCTTGGAACTTCATCTGGATTGGTAACGTTTGGTGATATACGTGAAGAAAATGGAAAATATATGATGAATATGGGAATAACATTAGATGAAAGAATTGGAGATGGTTTTTATTTCTGTAGAGCTGTAAAGGCTATCGAGTATTTATTTGCTCATCCAGAATTAATGATGGAAGCTGCTTCAAAAGATTTTGAAATCCCTGATAATGTTCATAAAAAAGGTGAAAAAAAAGATACAAATAAAAAATTTAAGATTAACTAAAAAAGTAGGCTACCCTACTTTTTTCTTTTATATTAATAATATTGACAAATTTTACATTACGATAAATAAAAAATATAATTATCATTTTATTTATATGTTAGAATTAGTGTATAAAGTAAGGAGGATTTTTATGGAAAAAAGTGATATTCCAAATAAGAAAAGCGGTAAAGGATCAATAATAATCATAGTATTATTAGTACTTATAATTCTTGGATTATGTGGTTATATATGCTATGAAAAAGGTGTATTTGAAAAACTTGGTATTACAAAAGAAAAGACTGAAGAAAAAAATAGTAAAACAACAGATAGTGACAAAGATTACAGCACAGCTAAGGCTAAAGAATTGATTGATAAATATTATGTTGAAATGCTATGGGATAATATTTATACAGACGAAACTGGATATGATGGTATGACAAAAGATGTAGTTACCATTAATAATATTGTAAATTCAAAGAAAAAAATAGGAAGTTGTTTCTACTTCTATGAGAATAATCCAAATGCAATTAAAGATGGTCAAAGTTATTCAGTAAAATTAAATTCTTCAGAGTTTAGTATAAAAAATGGTGGAGGCTGTGATACTGGGACAGCAGAATATTATGAATACAAAGATTTAAACTCTGTATATAAAAATTTATTTGGTAAAAACCAAGAAATGCCAAAATCAGATTTTTCTAAATGGGGTCGTGTTTTTGATTACATGGAAGACAAAGATGTTTTTGTTCAATTAGATTGTAGATGTGGAGGTGCAGAAGGACCTCACTATAGAAACTATTTTGTTCAAAATGCTAAAGTAAAAGGTGATACTTTAACAGTAAATGTTGGTTATGTTTCTATGAAAGCAAGTGATAATGATCCTGATGATCCTATGTTATCCGCAACAATAAAGGGTGAAGAAGTTTCTTATAAATATAGTGAAACTAATAAAGATACATTTGAAAAAGAATTTACCGATAAATATTTGGATAAATTAGATTCATATGAATTTACATTTAAATATGATGATGATCATTACGTTTTTGTTAAAATGGAAAAAAAATAAAGTGTTGATTAATCAACACTTTTTATTTATAAAATAATATAACATATAATCTCAATAGTTACTTTCTATTACATTTGTTTACTTTTTCAAGTAAGTGTGATAGTATAAAAAATCGGAGGATGTATTATGGATAGATTTGCAAGACGAGATACTATTGATAGCATAAATCTTTTTTATGATGTGATTTTATGTGACAAAAAAATAAAAAATGAGTCTGAAAAAGAGGATTTTGAAGCATCTTACTTTGCAATGTGCTTATTACTTCCAAAAGAGCCATTTTTAGATACTGTAAATTATTTAGGTGGAATAGATGAATGTTATAAGAATAATAATATAATATTATTATCACGATTATTTAATGTTGAAGATAAATTGATTCGAGTAAGATTAAAAGAATTATCTGGTACATTAGAAAATGAACAACATATAAATACCAATTTTTGTGATGAATTTTATATAAATAAATCTAAAGTTCAACCAAAAAAATTAATAAAAAGAATAATAAATAAAGTAATAAAAAAATAACAGAGCAAGTATAAAAGCTCTTTTTTTTGCATAAAAAAACTCATGATTTTTCACAAGTTCTGTGGATTGTTTTTTTATCAATTCCTAATATAATAATTTGGAGCGATAACAAAGGTTATTCGAAACTCCTAATAGTAAAAGTTGATAAACAACTAATCACTAAATATATTTTAACACACTTTTTTACTTTTTAAACAATTATTTTTAATTTTATATTGTAAATCATTATATTTAGTTCTATTAAATAGATGTGCATTATTTATTAATCCTAAAATACTATTAATTTCTTTTTGTGTATAATTGTCTTGTTTTAATAATTTAGCAATTTTGTATTTAGTTTTATTTGGAATAATTAATTCATGATTTTTTATTACGCAACCAGTTATTTTTTTAAAATCATTTGTAATATAAGATTTAGTTTTATCTAAATTTACTATTTGCCCATATTTAGTAATTATTTTCTCTGCTTTATTAATTAACGATTTGGGTATTTTGTATTTACTTGAAAATATTATGTCATCAACATAAAACGAAACTATGCAATTATATTTTTTTGCTAATGAATTTAATTCATTAAACATATCTATATTTGCTAAATATGATAAAATGCTACTAATTGGCGATCCAGATGGTAAATGATTAGTATGTCTAATTCCTTTTTCATTTATAAATGATTTAACCTCGTCACTCATCATATTTGTAATATCTACGCTTGATAGATCAGTTAATATTGCTGCAATATCACTTTTCATCTTCATTTTATCTTTATAAAATTTATAAATTTTTTCACGATTTGTATTTGGGAAAAACTTACTTAAATCCATTTTTATAAAATAATTTGAATTAATATGATAATATGCATTATCAATATATGACCTTCCTTTTATTCCTGAAAAAACATTTTCTGGAAAGATTAAGTAATCAAGTTCTTTTTTTATTCTTTTTTGTAGTATCTTTAATTCTTTTTTAGGAGCTTCTATCAATCTTTTTTTTGGTCTTTTTTCAATATAAGGTTTATATTGTAAATTATATATATTTGTATTATGTACTTTTGTTTTTATAATACTATTTAAATCTCTTTTTCTTGATAATTCATATAAAGGACATAGGCTAAAATCCATAAATAATTCACCTCACAAAAAAACAATTACTTTTGTAAATTTATTCATAATAATAAACTTACAAAAATAATTGTTAATTATCTAGTGTGTTTTTTTGCAATAACTTTAGTTATTTGTTTAATTACTTGGTACCCGGCATAAACAAATACTAAAGTTTTAAAGTTAATATTAAACTCACCATTACAAGTAAAACTAACGCTAAAATTAAATGTCAGTCCTAAAGATAGAATAACCAATAACTCGTTTTTATGTTTTTCAACGAATTTAATCACATTGGATACCATAAGTATACCTCCTTTCATAATTATTAGCACATCAACTTTATTCGCGACTAAAGTTTCAGTGTGCCCCATATCTTATAATTATCGGAGATATTGTGCTAGACACTTAATATAATAATTAACAATTTCCTGCCCCATATTTATTTTATATAGGGCGATATTTCTTTTACTACAGCCATCATACTTAAACTTATTTTATTATTACTATAATAATAGTATTACTTATATAAGTTAATTATCTCGTGCCGCTTTAAAAGAAGGCGAAGATAAAATCTTCTCGTCAATTTTTGACCAATATTGGGGCTTTGGATTGATTAGATCCGTGAGCACCTTTAGAACTAATAATATTATACATTAATAATTTATATTTGTATATTTATATTACTAAAAAAATATACTTTTTCATAATAAATCTTTGTTAAATAACAATTTTAAGAAAAATTTAAAATAATTATGATATAATATTTATAGATTTTCAGGGAGGTTTTGTTATGGAAGATTTTAAAAAAATAGAAGATAAACTATTTTATGCAAAATATTGTGATTCAAAAGTTGGTAATCCAGAAGAAATTTGGAGTTCAATTAAAAATAATAGAGAATTATTAGAATGGGCAATTAAACCAACTAAAGATAAATTTGGCGAAAGAGATTTAGTAAATGGTTTAGCAATATGTGAAGATATACTTTTAGATTATGACAGTATTGATAAAGAAATATATAAAAAACTTGTAAATCTAATATATTCTAATAGACAAATTTCTAGAATCGTTTTAGATGGCTATAGCAATGGTGGTTATTCATATTTACTAATGACTTTATATAATCCTAATCTAAAACTAACAGATGAGCAAAAAGCTTTTGCAGTTGATGAGGCAATGAATAAAATTGGTACTGTGAGACATGAAAATGTTATGAATGAATATTCAAAAAAACTAGATGAAAAAGGCATTACAGATGAACAAACTATGTATACTGAGTTTGGTGGCTCTATTAATCCTGTAGGAGCAAAAACTGGTAATATGTACATGGCTGGTTTATTTAGTTCGTTAAGTGATACTCAAGCTCATGGTTCAGGAGACTTTGATATAAGATATTGGATACTTAGAAATCCAAATTGGTCATTAGAAGAAAAACAAAAACTAATTATGGATTTTTGGTCTGATGATGAAGATTATGATGAAACTTTAGAACAATGGGAATGGGGTATCGTTAATGATCATGCAAATTATAAAGGAAACCCAATGCCTTTGTTTGATAGAGATGAATTGTATGAGTATTCTTATGATATATTATTAAAGTTTTATGGTGATAAAGAAACTACAGATAGGATTTGGGAAGAAATACAATTTTGCAAACAAATGCACCAATTAAGACCTCAACAATGGGAATTAGAATTTGTTAAGCCAAGAGTTTTAGAAAAAGTAATACAAAATTAAAGATGACTATCTCTCAAAGTCATCTTTTTCTTTGCTTAAATCTAAATCTTCAATGTCCTCATCATCTAAAACATTATCTTCATACATTTCATTAATAACATCAATATATTTATCATCTTTATCATACCAACTATGAAGTTTATCGTGTAAGAAAGATATTAGTTTTTCAAATTTATCTTTCCAATATTCAATAGTATTTTTTAAATCGTTGATTTTAGATTTTAAAAATGATATTTCATTATCTTTTTCTTTAATGGTATCATTTAAAGTTCTAACTCTTAAATTAAGCGCTTCATTATTTTCAGTTAGAGTTTTAATTTTATTATTCTTATCTTTTAATTGTTCATGAGCATTAACTAGAGTATTAGACAAAGTTTGTATTTTATCGTATTCTTTATTTGTATTATCCACTTGTTCGATAAAGTTGATAAAAGAATCTTTATCATCTTTTGATAAAATATAATTATCTTTATTTAATTTAGATATTTTCAATTTATCAATTTTATCTTTTATATCTTTAGAGTTTTGTTTTAACTCTGAAGATTTTTTGTTGGCTTGTTTTAAATTCTCAGTATTCTTTTCAATTTGCTTTTTCATTTCTATATAGTTATCCATATCAGATACATGAATATCTCTATTTCTACCTTTTTGTTTTTTCTTTAAAGTAGAATCTAAACTATATACTTGATTAAATTCTTCAATACATAAGGTTCTCATTTTGTCTTGTAATCTTATTAAAGATTCTTTAGTAAATACATCTGATTTACCAACTTGTTTTTCCATACCATTTTTATTTTTATATTTAATTGGAACACCAACGATATGTAAATGCGGACTTGTTTCATCATAATGAATAATAGCACTAGCTACTTTAAAATTAGGAACTAATAATTCTAAATCATCAACTTGTTTTTTATAAACTTCTGACATTTTCTTTTTAAAGTTTTCATCCTTCATATTCCAATATTCTTTATCTCCTAGTTCTAAAATTATCTCACAAGCAAGATCTTTCTTTTCATTATTAGATACATTTTCAAAATAATTATCAATCATTCTACTAGGTCTAGATTGTTTAGAATTGTATTCAATTCTTGCTTCTTCAAACTCACTTAAATATAATTCTTTTACATCATCAAGTGGAGAAGAAGTACCTCTTACTACTTCTATTAAGTCTTGGTCATTATCATATTTTCTATAATTATGTTTATCTACCTTTGATAATTGTCTTACATTTTGAATAGCATTATTTGGTAAAGATGTTGTTCCACTTAAATTGTTTTTACCATTTTGCTTAGATATGTTTTTTCTATTTTTATCACTACCTAAATGTAATGAATAAGCAAGTTCTGACATAGTTTTCCTCCTTTCTAGAAGTGACCACTAGAGTGGCCATTTTGTCATCCAAAATTTCTAACCCCCTAGGAATTTTGTACGCCGAGCATACAAAATATCCAGTGGGCTAAGGTTTAACACCTTAGAATCCGTTTACTTTATTCCGTAATAACCAAAACTTCGTAATGGTTAAAATTACATAATGTATTAATTTTTAAATTGCTATCGCAAGTTTCATTTACTTCGTAAACAAAACATGCCACGCATTTTAAAAATCCTCTTCGGTAACATTATCTGGTATTGTTTCAAATACATCTCTAATGTTTACCTTTATATCATTCGGATTATTTTTTGTAGCAAGCATTCCCATTGATAACCAATTCTTATCTCCATTATTATCTTTTTGTAATGGGAATACTCTAATAGGAACTTCATTTCTTTGAAGTGGTCCTATATCTAATTTTTCAGTTTCTTTATAATAAGTTCCTTTATATAAATTAACCTCATAATATTCATTTAATCTATATAGATGTTGCATTACATCTTTAATAGGTAAGTATTCACTATACCTTATATTTGTATCGACACATATACCATTAAAATCGTATGTAAGAGGTCTTTTCTTATCGATATAACCTTTCTTATATAATTCTTCAAAATCACTATAAAAGGTACTTCTAAAATTAATTTGCTTAACTTCATATTTATTATTTTTAAGTTCTAGTTCAATATCATCAATATATCTCATAACTATATCAGCTCTAGTATCTCGATCTAGTAAATCCCAGTTATCATTAAAAGCATAATAAGAAATTGGTAGTTTAACTTTATTAATAAAATCCATATCTCTTTTAAGTAATATATCTTCAGTAGTAAAGTTTAATTGTTCAGCTTGTGAGTTTTCTAATAGTTTAGAATTAATCATTTCAATTTGATTTTCTATTATTTTAGATTCTTGTTTAAATTCTTCTTTGGTAAATAATTCATCAATATATGCTTTTCTAATTCTATCTCGTTTATTATTTAAAGATTTTAATTCTTTTTCTAACTCGACTTTAGGATTATCAACTTTTGATTTTAATACTGGTAAGAAGAATTCATTAACAACATTATCGTATTCTAATATGTCATCAAGTAAAACTTTAATTTTATCCTCAATTTTATCTTCGTGAATATTGTTTTTACAATTCTCACATCTATAATAGAAATACCATTTATCAGATTTTATTTTATGTGAAGCACCACCAGCAAGTATTCTTCCACATTTAGGACATTTTAATTTTTGTAAGAAGATATAAGTTTGTGTCCTCATATAATTCTTTTGATTTTTCTTCTTTTGAACTTGGCAATTATCCCACATTTCTTTACTTACTATTGGCTCAACAACATCTCTATATAAAGTAGGATGATTTGTCCTTTTACCATGTACATAATCACCTTTATATACTTCATTAGAAATAATTCTTAATATTCCTGTATCTTTCCAGTTAGTTTTACCTAAAACTTGTTCTTCATTAAATATAGTTGCAATATTATAATAAGATTTCCCTTCAAAATATAAATTGTATATTCTAATAACAATATCTTTTGTAAGTGGATCAGGAACTAACTTTTTATCAATATGTTTATAACCAAGTGGAGCACGAGCAGGAATATGTCCTTCTTTAATCGCCCCAGATAAACCAAATTTAGTTCTTTCACTTGTTCTTTCTATTTCATTTTGTGAAACTGTTGTTAAAAGTCTAGCAACCATTTTACCACTTGAATTGGTAGTATTAATTTCTTCATTAGCACAATCTAAATAAGCATTGTTTTCCTCAAGAAAGTTCATTATACCTTCTAAATCAAATACCGAACGAGTTAATCTATCTAACTTTAATACAACAATAGTATTACATTTTTTATCTCTTATATCTTGTAATAGTTCTTCAAAGGCAGGTCTAGTATTACCAGTTTTAGCACTAATTCCAGCATCTTTATAAAGTTTATATATTTCATAACCTTTATACTCACACATTGCTCTTAATCGTTTTTCTTGTTCTGGTAAACTAAATCCTTCTCGTGCTTGATCTTCGGTACTAACTCTAATATAAAGACCAGCAATTTTCTTTTCATTATCCATTATCTTCAACTCCTTTTACTAAAAAAGAGGAGACAATAGTATCTAGTAAAGTCTAAATACTACTGACTCCTCATTATAATCAATATTATATATTTTAATTTTATCTTTGCTTTTTATCATCGGTGTACCTCAATTTCTAGAGAATACCTCTTTCATTGGTTTTATATAATATACTTAAAACATTGATTTGTCAATTCCCTGATTAGGGAATAAGTAGTATTTAGATAGATTTTAAATAATCTTCTAGTTCTGATAATTTTATCTTATTAGATAAATTTTCAATAAATATTTCATTAGAATAATTAAATGCTAGAAATGTAGTATTATTAATAATTATTCTATGTGGTTCAATATAAGTTAAGTTAGTCTTATCAATTTTTCTAATACTACCATTAATAATAGTAGGTTTATTATTAGTAAAATCACATATAAACTCAATTTTCTTTCTTAATGATTCTTCTAATGATAGTTCTTCCTTAATAATATTTACCATAGTTCCATCCTTTCTTTATAAAGTAGGATAGTCTTTGTATTCTTCCAAGCTGACCTGTGGGAGTTCGAAACACAAAAAAACTAATCCAAATTGGATTAGTTATCTATCAAAACTCGAAAAGTTCGAGCAGATTTCACTATGGAGCGTATAGAGAAGAAGTCGAATAACTTTTCTCATACCAATAATCAAGTAGTAATAACTACTAACTAATACTAGTATACTACAAAAATTGTCATTTGAAACAAAAATTAATAAATTTTATTCTAGAATTATCAATTTGCTTTAGAATATGATATAATTGAAGTGATATATGTTAATATTGAATTGGAGGTATAAAATGAAAATCTTTGCTATAAGACACGGTCAAACTAATGCTAATGCACAAGGAATTTACAATGGAACATTAGATGAAGATATCAATGATATAGGAATTTCGCAAGCTATACAAACAAAAGAACTAATGAATAATAATCATTATGACATAATATATTGCTCGCCTATGTTAAGGGCAAAGCATACATGCAAAATAATAAATGAAAAAAATATACCTGTTATTTATGATAATAGGCTTAGAGAACGAACATTAGGTAAATTAGATGGAAAAAATTTAGAGAATGAAGGTTTTGGCAAAAATTTATTTTTTGATTATAATTACAAATTAAAGGATGAAAACTTTGAAGATTTGCCTACATTATTTAAAAGAGTACATGAATTTTTAGATGAAATTATAAAAAAAGATAAAGATAAAAATATACTCATTGTAGCACATGGTGGTATTTTAAGAGCAATCTATTTTTACTTTAACGAGATACCTCAAGATGGAGATTTATCAATTTATGTACCTAAAAATTGTGAAATAAATAATTACGAAATATAAAAAAATATAATTAAATACAAGGAGGAATAAGTATCCCTGTTAATTGTTTCTTTAATAAGATTATTCCAAACGGCTCACTTGTAGATGCTGGATTGGTTTTAGGCAACTGTGAAGTTGCTACATATAAATAAAAGACATGGCACGTTATGAAATTACGAAGTAATTTTGTAAGTGGCGATAGACTTTTATAAATTTATTTTCATTACGAAGTTGTGAAAATAAATAATTGCAATTTATTGCAATTCAAAAAAAACATAATTTTGCTTGAACGATTAGTTCTTGCTTAATTATGTTTTAGGGTTTCAAAAGGGAAAATTCCCTTTGCACACACCTATTGGCTCTGCCAATAGAGAAGTGTGTTTTATCTATTGGAAATAGATATTCATTGACGAGCATTGCTCGTCTTTTTAAATATCAAAATCTTTGTCATCATAATCTTTATCATAGCCACAGTTTTGTTCATAAATATAATCATTTATTTCTTCTTCTTTAGGTGTTCCATCAGCAATATCGTGTAAGTCTCTATCGTTATAATAGTCTAAACTATGATAAGCAGTTATTTCTTTAACTACATCGTCTTTATCTTTTTCAGTTCCTATGTGGAGTAATTTATTAAAGAACTTTTTTAAGGTTTGGAGCATTACATTTAAGAAGTTATGAAGTTTTCTATTTTCATTTCTTAATTCTTCGTTTTTATGTTCTAACTTTCTAACCTCAACTTCTACATTATGTTTTTCTCTTTCCATTTCACGATAATTTTTGGTATAGTCTTCTAGTTCTTTAAATAATGCTTGATTATTAGGCATATCTTTAATTACTCTTTTTGAGGTATTCATAAAGTCTTTGAGAGTATCATAAGTTTCTTTATCAATTTTAACTTCTTTACCTGTAATAGTTGGTTTAGAAGTTTTTAATTTTTCTTCTAGTATTTCATAATCTCTAGTCATAAGATGATTTTGTTTTTCCATACGATTATCTAGTTTTCTTGTTAATTTTTTAAATTCTTTAATAGAGATATGTTCATTATCACTATTTTTAATACCTCTTTCTAGTTTAAAACAATTATCATTCATTCGTTTCCAATATTTATCTTGCAGTTCGCTAATATACTCGCTAGACTTCATATAATGCTTTTTAGAAATAGTATATTTTTCGGTATTAGTTCTTTTATCAAACTTTTTAATTAAAGGAACTACTACGCAATGCATATGTGGTGTTTTTTCATCCATATGAACAACACTATGTAAAACTTGTTCTTTAGTATAACCTAAATCTTTATAAACAAATTCCATACAAGAATCAGCCCATTTTTTTATATCTTTTTTACTCATATTTTTGAAGAAATCATTATCACTAGTAAACATCAATTCATCGGCAACAACACTATTTGAATCATCTAGCATTTTATCAAACGACTTTCTTCGATCTTCTCTTGTTGTCTTTTGTTTTTCTTCATATTCCTTTTTATAATCTTTAACTAATTCATAATAACCTTTTGAATATCTTTCATTTAAAGGAACAATTTCTATATTGTTTTTAGACCTAGACATATCTATATCAGGATTAGACTTATAAGACTTTTTATCTCTTTTATTATGAGCACCAATTTCTCCTAAATCTTTAAGTGTATTTATCGATTCACTTCTAAATATGGCATAACTCATTATCTTTTAAAACCTCTCTAACTTTTTCAAAATAACCTTTATAAACTTGTTTCCCATTAGGAGCAATTACATTAGTTAAATCTATTGTAATTATTGCAAGTTTTAAGTTTTTATTTTTATCAAATTTATCTCTTTCTAGAGCTATAAGTCTTATTATCTTTTCTATTTCACAACTACTTGTAAATGTTATATCTCTTAAATCATCATCAGTATCTACTTCATAATAGTTAAGTTTATAATCACTTCCAAGAGTAGCACATAACTTATCAAAGTATTTTCTGGCATTTTCTTTAGTTTTTGCTTCCCAATTCATACGAAGTGGATAACCATAATCATCTTCAAAAATATTAAAGTTATAAGGTGTTCCATACATAACATGATTATTTCGCATGTCTGCTAAGAATGATTCTCTAAAATTACCACTAGTAATTTCTATATCTTTATCTTTCTTTTCTATTTCGATAAAGTCGATATATTTTGCAAATAACTTTTGTTTTTTATCTCTTGGGGTATTTAACCATTTATTTAAGTTAATAAAGAATAATTCAGGTTTAACAAATTCATCTATTTGTTGTTTATCTTGTAAGATAAGTAAGTCATCAACTGTGAAACTCAAGTTTTCATATTGTTTTTGCTCTTGATATTTTTTAGTCAAGTCATTTTTATTAAATTCGATTTGTTTTATTTCATTCTCAAAATCTTCAATTTTTAAAATACCTTTGATATAAGCATTTTTAATTCTATCTAATTGTTTATCTAGTTCTTTTATTTCTTTTTCAAAATCTATTTGTTTATTATCTAATTTAGATTTAATAAATGGTGTGTAATAATTATTAATTAATTCATCTTGTTTATTTAATTCAATTAAGAAACCTTTTAACCTTTCTTCAATATCTATTTCACTAAAATAGGTTTTGCATTTCTCACATTTATAGTAATAATATTTAACACCATTCTTTTTAGTTGTAGCACTTCCACCTAGAAAGCAACCACATTTAGAACATTTAAGTTTATTAGTGAAAAGGTAGGTTGCTGTTCTTTCATAATGCCTAGCATTTCTTTGCTTTTGATATTGGCAATCTTCCCATTTTTCTTTACTAACTAATGGCTCAACGACATTTTTATAATATGTAGGGTGTTTTGTACTTCTTCCATGTACATAATCACCTTTATAAATCTCATTTGTTATCATTCTACTTATTGTTGAATCTAACCAATTTGTTTTTCCTAAAACCTGTTCTTTATTATAAATATTTGCAATAGTTTGATAACTTTTTCCCTCTAAATATAAATCATATAATCTAACTATTATGTCTTTTGTTAAAGGATCGGGTATCATTTTCTTATCTATTCTTTGATAACCTAAAGGTAAAGGTCCAGGAATATGACCTGCCTTAATAGCACCTACAAGTCCAAACTTTGTTCTTTCTGAACATTTCTCAATTTCGTTTTGTGAAACACTAGTCATTATTCTCATGACCATTCTACCATTTGAAGTAGTAGTATTAGATTCATCAGCCATACAATCAATATCACATTCATTATCATTAACAAACTTCATAAGTTTTTCAATATCAAATACACTTCTTGTAAGTCTATCTAGTTTAAAAGCAACAATTACATTTATTTTCTTATCTTTAATATCTTGTATCATTTGTTGATATGCTGGTCTTTTATCATCTTTAGCACTTATTCCCTCATCAGCATATACTTTATAAATTTCATAACCTTTAAATTTACAAAACTCTCTTAATTTTTCTTCCTGTTCTGGTAAACTAAAACCCTCTCGTTTTTGGTCTAGTGTTGAAACTCTTTTATAAATACCTGCAATTTTCTTTTCTTCATTCATAAATCATCAACTCCTTTTTCTAACAAAAAGAGGTGTCAAAAGTATTAAGTGCTTAATACTACTGACACCTCTTAAAATCTAATTTAGAATAATATTCACTTTTAAACTTGAATCTTATACTATTTAAAACCCCCTTAAATAGACATAAGTCTTCTTGGTTGAATATTCTATCACAATTTTAAGAAATGTCAAATATTTGGCTTAAAAATGACTTTTAATATAGGTTTCAAAGTCTTTAAACTTGATTTTTTCATCATATCCATTAACATAAATATCTTCACATTCATCAAACATTAAATAATCAATATTATTAACTTTAATAATATGTGGCATTACATAAGCAATATTAGTTTCTTTAATACTTTTGATATTTCCATTTGTGAAAGTAGGTTTAGCACAAGCAAACTTACAAATCATTTCAACCTTTCTTTTTAGTTCTAAACTTATCTCTAATTCTTTAGTTTCTATTGTTAACATATAATCACTCATCCCTTCTTAAATAACAAAAAAACTAACTATTTCTAGTTAGCATTTATTACTCTCGAAGTCTATTAGTTCGAGTTTCCTATCATATTGGAGCGAATGAGGGGAATCGAACCCCCATCACAGCCTTGGCAAGGCCGTATTCTAACCATTGAACCACATTCGCAAAAAAAATGGAGGGGCCTGACGGATTTGAACCGACGATCAGGGTGTTGCAGACCCACGCCTTACCACTTGGCTAAAGCCCCACTGCAATTAGTATTATAGCAAAATAATTTTTAAATATCAATAATTATTAATAAAATTTTGGAAGTAGTTTTTTACTTCCAAAATTTTACTATATTTTTATTATTATAATTTAATTCATTGTAATCTAGAATTTTTCTTAATCCTGTTTTGTCATTGTATTGATATATTGTATCATCTACCAATAATATTATATTTTCATTTTCTAGATACCAGTCTTTAACATCTTTAATACTAAATAAATAAATACTATTATATCCACTTATATTTTTATAAAACTTATTATTATCCTTATAATAATATATTTTTTTATCTTTTATTAAATCATTACTTTTAGTAATATTTGAATCTTTTATTCTTTCATTAGTAAAATATTGTTTTTTCATAAAGAAATCGCTTTTAGTCATTATTTCTTTATCACTATTGCTTATGTATTTGATATATCCTTCTTCATTACCTACAATATTAATTTCTTCTTTTTTCAAATTGATTGTATATTGGATTTTCTTTTTATTATCAGTAACATAAATTAGATCATCATATACTCCATTTATATATGAATCTTTTGATATTTTTTCTTTTAGCTTATAAACTTTGTACTTGTCTTTTTTTATATCATAATAGTGAATATTTTCTATTCCCATAACATCACTATTTTCAAATAGTACATAATATTTTGATGTAGTTGTAGCCATTACATTATCATATAAATCATCTTCTAAAAATTTCACATATTTAAACTCATCATTTTTTAAAATATTTATACCTTTATAACTCCATAGAATATAGGCTTCATCTTCATTAATATTATTTTGATATACATTTATTTTTTTATAATCCTTGGATTTATTATCACTTGATGGTAGTTCAATTTTATATTCTTTTGCACTAGAAATAATCTTTTTAAATGTCTTATTTTTTAATAGAGAATATGTTGAAACTTGTTTGTTGTCTTCTAAACAATAAATATCATTATCAATATTTTTTTTATATGTTGGTATTATACACTTAAGATTATCCTTATTAATTGTTTTTATTCCTTTAATAACTTTTTTTCTTTTATTCATATTATTATCTAAAATATATGAATATATTTGTTTTTTATTACTTATTTTAAATTCATATTTATGAATATTATCTTCAATATAAAATTTTTCACTTATATTATAACCATTTACTTTATATTCTACTGAATGACTTTTTGTAAATGTTTTTATTAGTATTGGTATTAACATTACTATTATGATTACAATTAAATATGTCTTATACTTTTTCATATTATCACCATCTAAATTATATCAAAAATTATTTATAAAAAAAAGGGTTATGCTTCTTCTTCATAATCCTTTTCATCTCTATCTTTATACTGTTTTTTTGCTTCTATCATATAACTTGATATTTGTGTTTCAATTTCTCTTAGAGCAGCTTTTGAGATATTTGATAGAGTAACAAATTCTTTTATTGTATCTATATATACTTTTCCCCAAAGAATTCCACTTGAAACTTTTAAATCATTATACATGTCTGGTGTAATTGAATTTAGAAAGTATCCAACTACTACTCTTTTTCTTCCAATTAAAATTCTTTTATTTGTTAGTGCGACTACAGCACTTCCAAAAATGTTAAATGGATTATCATTCTTTTGAGCAATAAATGCATATATTAATTTTTCATCTGGATTTAAATGTAATTCTACTACTTTAGAATTTTGTCTTAATCTCCATCCTACTGTCCATGGATGTCTTTCTTTAAATTCAAGTACCATTTTGTATACTGAGTTACTCATTTATATCTCCCCTTTTTTATTTTATATAGCCATTATCTTTGAAAAATTGTATGTAGTGTGCTGAATCTGTTAAACCATCAACTTTGTCGATTATTTTTCCATTTCCAACATTCATTAATAATGGAGTACCTACTCCTTCACCTAAAAATTCATCAGATTCCATAAATTTTTGATTGTCTTCTTCAGAGAATTCATCCGTATTCAAATAATTTATATCTAAATCATATTTATATGCTACATTTTTAAGTATTGGCTCTGCTATTTGACAATAGTGACATGTTGGTCTTGCTAATAAAACTAACTTAGTATCTTCTCCAGCATAATAGTCTAAATATGTTGTTACATCAATACTATTAAATTCTTTCATTTCATCTGATTTAACTGTTTCACTTTCTTTTTGAGCATTAGCAAGGATTGCCTCTACATCATTAGAATCAGTTACTTTTTTACTTGATTCGTTTTTATCTCCTGAATTAAAAGCAAATACAAGTACAAGTGCTACTACTATTACTCCTAAAACAATAATAATTTCTTTATTTTTCATAAGTACCTCTTTCTAATTAAAATAATATATAAATGTTCATTTTATGTCAATATTTTAATTCTTTTTTTGTTTTTCTAAATATTCTTCATATGGGATTTGTCTATCTATTATTTTTCCTTCTTCAGTTATTTCTATTACTCTATTAGCAACTGTTGAATTAAGTTCATAGTCACGTGATGTAAATAATATTTCTCCTTTAAAATTACATAATCCCTTATTTAATGATGTAATACTTTCTAGATCAAGATGGTTTGTTGGTTCATCTAAGATTAAGAAATTTGGTTCTTCCAACATCATTTTAGATAACATGCATCTTGCCTTTTCTCCTCCTGATAAAACATTAACTTTTTTAAATACATCTTCACCCGAGAATAACATTCTTCCTAAGAAGCCTCTTAAAATTGTTTCATCTTTAATATCATAGAAAGTTCCAATCCATTCCATAATGTTTTTATCAGTTTTGAAATATTCGTTATTATCTTGTGGTAAATATCCTGGATTAATTGTCTTGCCCCATTCAATTGTACCTTTATCATATTTTTCTTTTCCTATTAAAATATTAAATAAAAGTGTTTTAACCATATCATCTTTAGCAAGAAAACATATTTTATCTCCTTTTAATACTGTAAATGATACTTTATCTAATACTTTCTTACCGTCTATTATTTTAGTTAGATTTTCAACCTTTAATATTTCTTTTCCCGCAGGTTTTTCTATCTTAAAATCTATGTATGGATATTTTCTACTACTTGGAACAATCTCATCTAATTGAATTTTTTCTAACATCTTCTTTCTTGATGTTGCTTGTTTTGATTTAGAAGCATTTGCTGAGAATCTGGCGATAAATGATTGTAATTCTTTTATCTTTTCTTCCTTCTTCTTATTTGATTCTCTCATTTGTCTTTGTAATAATTCACTTGATTCATACCAGAAATCGTAGTTTCCAATATATAATTTAATTTTTGAATAATCTATATCTGCAATATGAGTACATACTTTGTTTAAGAAATGTCTATCGTGAGATACAATTATTACTGTATTGTTAAAATTAATTAAGAACTCTTCTAACCATTTAATTGCCTCTATATCTAATGAGTTTGTAGGTTCATCTAAAAGTAATATATCAGGGTTACCAAATAGACTTTGAGCAAGTAAAACTTTAACTCTCAATTTAACTGGTAAATCTCCCATATTCATATAGTGAAATTCTTCATCAACACCTAGATTATTTAATAACTGTGCAGCATCTGGTTCTGCATTCCATCCATCTAGATCCATAAATTCTGCTTCTAAATTTGCTAACTTCATACCATCTTCTTCTGAGAATTCTGTTTGTTGATACATCTTATCTTTTTCTTCCATTATTTCATATAACTTTGAATTACCCATAATTACAACGTCAATTACTCTTTTATCATCAAATTGATAGTGATCTTGTTTTAAAATTGAAATTCTTTCTCCTTTAGAAACAGTTATCTCTCCTGTTGTTGTATCTAATTCACCACTTAGTAATTTTAAAAATGTTGATTTTCCTGAACCATTAGCTCCAATTAATCCATAGCAATTTCCATTTGTGAATTTTATATTAACATCTTCAAATAAGACTCTTTTTCCGAACTTTAAACTTACATTACTTACTTGAATCATTTTATCACCTCAAAACTTCTTTTATTTTACTATAATAAAGAAAAAAAGACAAGTTTAGTAACTTATCTATTTATCTTCTTTACCATTTCTTTTATAGTTCCCTGACCATCAATTATGTCAGTTAAAAACTTACTTGATTGTTGATCTGAATCTTTTAAGCTGAATATTTCTCTTAATCTAAATATTGATGATTGAGGAAAATTAATTTTTCTTAATTCTTCTGCAAATAACTCAGTTAATAAAAGATGAAGTTGATAGCAATTTATCTTTTCTAATTCCTTATCTAAATCCCCTGATTCTGGCAATTCAAGTACTGTATATTTACTTGGATCTGATATATATAGTGTTCCATTATATTTAACATTTTCAGGTGACATATCACTAAGTAGGATCCTTTTTTTGCTTATTGTTCTAATATCCTTTTCTAATCCTTCAACATTATCTATTAATTGTTCTACTGGAGAATTAATTAACTTTTTTACATTAGGTTTTTTTGGTACTCGTTTAAGAGAATATCCTGCAAATATACCATTACAAAATGCACTATCATAAAATAACAACTTTCTTGGTAGTAAAATTCTTTCCGTATTTGTTGTTGTTAAGTACTCTGCTGTTTCTTCACTAATTGGTGGTTCTTCAGTATTTTCAAAGACTTTTATTGCAGATGTTCCATACTCATACACATTGCCATTTTTTCCTTTTGCAATTAGTGGGAACTTTTTTTTATCATTTAAATCTATAGTCTTGTCTTCTAATTTGTATACCATATAGTTTCCTCTTTCTTTTTTGTATTATACCATATTTTTATTTATTGTAAAAATTAGAAATAAACTTTGCAAATTCATATAAAATAATATTACTTTTATTTATTGCAAAACTTTTTCCCATTGCTTTTCCACCAATTGTTAAGGCTGCAATTACCGCAGCAACTATTATTCCTGTGAATAGTAGATTAAAATCAAATTTAGAAACTAAGATTGCAGTAATTGCTGTTCCTGATGCACCTGATATTATTCCACAAACATCACCAATTACATCACAGCAGAAATTTGATACTTTATCGGCATTTTTTTTGAATTTTACTGCCGTATTTGCTCCTTTTACTTTTCTTGAATTCATTGAATGAAAAACTTTTTCATCAGCAGTTGTTACTGACACACCTATTATATCAAATAAAATACCAAACATTATAAATAATAGTGTAACTATTATTCCTAAAACTAATGATAAATTAGGTATTGTCAATTGAGATATTAATGAAAAGACAAATGATATACAGAATGAAATTATTATTATTTTTATTATCCATTTTGTATCAACTTTTTCTTTTTTGATTTTCTCTTTATTTTTTGTTTCTTCTATAAGATTTTTTAATTCACTAATTTTCTTTTTTTCCATAATTTGCTCCCTCTTTTATTATATCAAAAAAAAAGTAGTTAGACTACTTAGTTTTATCCTATAATTGTTTGGCTAATAATATAGTTAACTTTGAGCCTTAGGTCAAGTAGGATTTCCCTAATTCTTACAAGTCCGTTACCAAACTTGCGGTTCCCCTTTAAAAGAATCAATATATCGTCACCGGTATATACGACTTGATTGCCACTTAGTGCCCACTGCAATCCTATACTAAAATGCACCCTAGGAGATTTCCTCTCCAATCCTTTATTATTAATTCTTTTTTGCAAAAATAATTTCAAAATGCAATTTTTATAGTGAGTGGCCGCTCACAATAAAAAAGATCATTTATCCCAATATCTTCACTCAAGACAGGCTACACTGCACATAGCTTTCGCCACAATACAGGTTTCTATCCTATTTCGTAATAAAACATCAGAAGTAGCTCGTATAGATTTATTACAATAATAGGTCTCCACGAATCGTGGGTCGATACCTCATATGCCATTACGAGTTGCCCAGGATTCTCATCTCCAGCATTCACCCCAAACTGGGCGTAAGAAGCAAACACCAAAGGTTTCACAGATATGCCCTATAACGAATTTTTAAGCTCGTCTTCCTAATAAAGTAATTGACTAGAATAATGTGCCATCAATTACGTTTTACATTATATCATATTTTTTGCTTATAGTCAAATGCAATCTATTCCAAATCCATAAAAGCATGTAAAAAAACTATAAACTTTTTTGATAAGAATAACCATAACTATTATCTAACATGGCTGTTTCTAATACTGGATATTGTTCCTTTAATTTACTAGAATAGTATGGTTTTAGAATAATACCTTTTTCTTGAATATATTTTTCATATTCATAGTATGGATTATCTGAATATATTATATTTAGTATCCCTTTATAATATTCATATAATTCAAGCTTTTCCATATTATCAGAATAATTTTGACTAAAATAATTATCTAAATAAACAATCATTTCATTATATTTATCTGCTGGTATTTCCTCTTTATTAGAAAGAGCTGTAAATACTGCATCAACATTTTCTATAAATCTTCTACTATTTAGATTGCTATTTTCATCTAATTTTTCATAAAGTGAATCAATATCACCTGTTGTGTATGTTTTTAAAATTTCTTCAGCACCAACCATTTCACATAATAGTTTCACTGTTGCAATTTCAAATGGATAAGTATTTTGTTCTACAAATGGACTGTTTGATAAGTATTCATTTGTAAGTAATTCAGTTGTTCCCTCTAAAATAAATTTAGGTAAACTAATTGTTTTTTTATTAGTAAATAATGCATGAATTAATTCATGAAGAAATATTTCTTTGTTAAAATTATCCTTGTCTTCAAAAACTTTTATAACATTTTCATTTTCAGAATAAATCGCTAATACTGTTTCATCATATTTATTTTTTTCTCCTAGATAAATAATATCTAAATTTAATAATGTTTCATAAGATAGTTTTGTTTCTAAGTATGGATTTTCTGATATTAAATCTGCTAGTTTATAAAAATATTCTTTTTCTTCATCATCCAAATTTTTGTTATTTAAGATAGCATGTAATACAACTAAATTTGGATTATTATTTGTTTCAACTCCTGCAAATAATTCTAATTCCTGTAATAAATCACTAGGATCCTCATCAATTTTATTTATAATCATACAATTATAATTATTTTGGGAGATATTATCTGTTGCCACTGATAAACCTAAAAAAACACATAACGAAAGAGCTAATCCTCTTACATATTTCTTTGATCTGTTTATTGAATCAAAATTTTTTCTATGTATTTGCATTATATCCCCCCCTTCAAATGTTCTTAATTATACCATAAAATTTAAAAAAATGCAAAAAAAAGAAACATTAATTGTTTCTTATCTTTTCTACATACCAATTTATTTTGCTTACCCATGTGCCTGATTCGGCATATTTTGGACCTATAGATTCTACTGTATTTAAACCTCTAGAAAAATAGTTATTATTTAAATTATCAATTAATCCAACTAACCCTTCATCTATTGATGAAAACTGTTTATATGCTCCTCCATTACATCCTGGTGCACCTTTCTGTCCACCAAAGTTATAACATGATCTAGAAAGATTTGAACAGCTTGATCCACATCCGGTCTCATGAAGTAATATGGCTGTTGCTATATATGGATCCACTCCTTTATTAACACACTCTGCGGCGATTAATGGTCCTTTACCTGCAACTATATCGCTCCCTAAACTCCTATTAAGTTTTTCACCCAACTCTTCTAAGGTCATAGATTCATAAACCTCAACTCTTGGAGGAACAATAACAGATGCGGGTGAAGTTTCCATTTCAACTTCTTTAAATGCAGGTTTTACTGGCTGTTCATTCTTTGTTTTTACGCTTTTAACTATCATATTAGAACTTGCTGCCATATTTTGAATCTTAAAGTTATAAATATCAGAACTATATTTATAATTGCTAGATAAGTCTTTCTCAATTATCAATCCTATTGAAATCATCATTACAGCAACAAATATTGTAATTATACATAACACATTTGTTCTTTTCATTTATTTCACCTCTTGGGTATTTATATACCTTCCCCTGTGATTTAACAATTTAATTCTAATATAAAAATATATCATTGTCAAACTTGTGCTATAATTAAGTTGGTGATTATATGGATAAGATTGATTTATTAATAGAGTATATTAAGGATTCTAAAAAAATTGTTTTCTTTGGAGGAGCTGGGGTTTCAACTGAGTCTGGGCTTAAGGATTTTAGGAGCAAAGATGGACTTTATAATGAGAAATATGACTTTTCTCCTGAAGAAATTCTTTCACATCATTTTTTTATGAATAATACTTTAGATTTTTATAGATTTTATAAAGACAAATTAAATATAGGTAATCTTAAATATAACATTACTCACGAAGTACTTGCTTTACTTGAAAAGAAAGGAAAATTATCTTCAATAATTACTCAGAATATTGATGGATTTCACCAAATGGCTGGTTCTAAGAAAGTATTAGAATTACATGGTTCAATTCATAGAAACTATTGTATGGAATGTAATATGTTTTATGACAAAGATTATGTATTTGATAGTGAAGGAATTCCTATGTGTAGTTGTGGAGGGATTATTAAACCTGATGTAGTATTATATGAAGAAGGACTTGATGGTGATACAATTAAAGAGGCCGTGAAAGAAATAAGTGAATGTGACTTACTAATTATTGGTGGTACAAGTCTAAATGTTTATCCTGCTGCTTCTTTCATAGGTTATTTTAATGGTAAACATATGGTTCTTATTAATAGAGATACTACTAGTTATGATAATATGTGTGACTTGGTAATACATGATTCTTTAGGAAAAGTTTTTACTAAAATAAAAAAAGAGATTTGTTAATCTCTTTTTTATAATTTAAATGTTCTTGGTGCAAACTTGGATATCAAAGCAAGAGAAATAATTAGATAAGTAACAACAAATAACAATCCAATTATTGATAATATTTCTGGTTGTAATACTATCCCTGTTAAAAGGAATGTTGCTACATATGTAATTAAAGTTACTATTGTATAACTTGCTTTTTTTAATTCCATATTTTTATTGTATGGTTGTAATAAATAGTATATTACTAAGTAATGCACTGAGAAGAATATACTTAGTAATAATACAAATATGAATGATGTTATAACAGTTAGAATACTATAATTATTTGATGAAATATATAAAAGAATTGTATTACCTATACCTATAACAAATGCAGGTAATAAGTTTACCTTCACTACAGTTTGCAATCTCTTTTTAAATAATTCCAAGATTACTTTTGGTTCTCTATAAAAATTATATCTTAACATCGCATGATCACAATTAAAGAACATTGCTTGAGTAATGATTGATCCTCTATTAATTATAAACATTATCATAATAAATATTGATAATTTGTAATGAATTAATTCTGCAATACTCTTATTATAATTAGAATATTTTATCATTACATATGAAAGTACAGCATAAATAACAATTAATACAATTGAATATTTTTTAGCACTTCTCATTAGTATTTCACGATGTCTTTGAAAAAATATAGTATTAAATAAATCATACCCTTCTTTTTTATCAATTAATGTACTATCAATCTTTTTATCTTTATCTCTTACTTCTAGCATTGATTGTTTTAAATAATCTTTTTCATTTTTTGAATCCATTGTATTTGTCATTTGAGATAATCTTTTGTACATAAATCTATAGTCTCTTATCTTAAACAAATAAATTAGAGATATCACAGATGGAATGATTAATGCTATTATAACTATTCCAATAATTTTAACTGGAATAATTATTTTAAAATATGATAATCCACAACAACCTAATAATAATATAAGTACTGGAAAATACATCTTAGAATTTGTATACCATATGTATTTATATTTTTTAAAGAATATTATATTTAACGTTTCCCCTATAAACCTAATTAATATATTAAATAATACTAATAACATTGTATAAATCAAAGTATACTTAGAATTCATTTTACTTAAAAAATAATAAATAATTATTGTATTAAAAAATGTATTTGTAATAGTATTCCATATTATGTTTGCTCTAAAAAACTTTGTAGCATCTAGTTTAAAAATTATTATAGAAAAATACTTTTTCTTATTTGTACTGAGTAGTTTATTATTAATAAACATTCCTAGTATTGTTAGAAAAAAGAATATATGGATAAACGTTTCTTCTTGATAGTTTTTGCATACTTTTACTGAATAAAAATATATTACAAAGAAATACATATATTTAAAAGCAATTGATCTTGCTATAGAAAATAATAATCCAAATAGAGAGACTATTTTTTTTATTATTTTACTTTTATAGATATCATCAGTAAATAAATCCTTGAATATTGGTATTCTTTTAATTGTATATAAGAACGAATTAACTGAATAAAGCATATCTATTTGTAGTGTTTTTATTAAAGCATTAATCATTTTTTGCTTCCTTTAATGCTTTAATTATTTTATCTTTATATTTCTTTGTATTTAGACTTTTCTTTTCTATTAATTCTAGTTTTTTATTATTTAGAATAACTATTTCATCACATAAGTCTGTTGCTAGTTCTAGAATATGTGTTGAAAATATAATTATATGATTATCTTTTAATGACCTTAAAAGATTTTTCATATCTTCTTGAACAACAATATCTAATGAAGTAAGTGGTTCATCTAGTAATATTATTTTTGGATTAGAGATTACATTTATTAGTATTTGAATTTTATTTTTCATACCATGAGAGTAATCTTTTAATAAAACATCTTGATCTGCTTTGTCTAGTTTTACTAAATCAAAATAATAATCTATATCTTTCATATCAGATATTTTATCTTTATTAATATCTAAGAATATTTTTAAAAATTCTCTTCCTGTTAAGAATTCTGGTACTATTGGAGTTGATAATACATAGCCTATGTCCATAGAATTCAAAAGATTACGTCCATATTCATCTTCTAAATAAAATGTTCCATCATCTATTGATATATCATTATTTAGGGAATTGAAAAGCGTTGTTTTTCCTGCTCCATTACGGCCTAACAAGCCATAGATTTTTCCTTCTTCAAAGGTAAAGTCTATATCTTTTAATACTTCTTTTTTACCATAACTTTTACATAGATTTACTATTTCAAGTTTCATAATATCACTCCATTATTTTAAATACTGTTTAATAATACCCTTATCATTACTAACGCTTATATTAGCTATACATCCATTTATAAGTGTCATTTTAGGCGGAACATGCCCAATATCTGCATTAAATACTAAAGGTATATCTCCAAATACATTTTTCAAAGCATTTTGATATGTCATACTTGTAAAACTATTTGGAAAAATTACTCTACCTACTATAACACCTTTTACATAATTAAACCACCCTGAATTTTTTAATTGTAATAATGTCAAATAAAAATCTTCAGTTGTCATAGCAAATATATCAAAGTACCAAATAATTCCATCTTCTTTATACTTTTCAATAAACTTTTTTGTTTGATCATATTTTGTTCCCGGAAGATATCTTAAACAATCAATACATCCTCCAATAAGTCTTCCAGTTATATCAAATTCATCATTTAATAATTCCCATTTAACTTTTTCGTCCAAAGCATAATTATTATCTACTCTATTTTCTCTATTACTTTCATATTTTGAGTAACTTTCTTGAGCTAATATATCTCCTTTTAAATATGATAAAGCTATTTCTTGAGACTTATCTAATTTTTTTGAATCAAAACTTCCTGCATTATGACCATATAATGTTGCTATATCTAGATTAGTTGTTATAGTATACAAAAGATTTGTCGGATCACTTGCACCCATTATCCATTTTGGATTATTTTTTATTATATCATAATCAATGTATGGCATTATTTAAAGTCCCCACCTGCCGCAGACATTATTAATTTTACTTCATCATTTTCTAATAGTTCATTTAATTCTTTTATTCTTTCCACAGCTGTTGTGGATACTTCTTCATCATTTCTTACACTTTTAGTTTCTACTACTCTTAGATCTTTTTCCTTAATATTTTTAATAGATTTATTAAAATCTTCTATTTTACTTCCAACACCTGCAGAGGGGGCAGTTATTCCAATTAAATCATTATCTTTTAAAAAACTAGGATACTTCATATTCATTCTCCTTTATATAATGTTTTGTCATTATTTTATATACAATCAAAATTATTATTCCAAACACTAATGTTATAATTCCAAGAGTAAGAATAGATTCTGTATTAATTACTACATTAGTTATCCTTGAAACAAAGTATTTTATTGATGTTATTAGAATTACTATAGATAATCCTGATATAAACATTGCATATGATAGATTTTTTATCCACTTATATATTGATTTTTGTAATAATGCAATTATCAATATATCTAATAATATTGAAATAATTATTATTAATCTTAATTTTTCTGAATTAATAAAATTAAATGCTTTTAGTGCGATTTTTTCTTCTTTTGTTAGGTTGTTTTTATAATTACTGATCTGTTGATCTATAGATTTTTGTACATCTACATCACTTAGCATTTCATTAGATTCATCAATCATTTCATCTGTTATTTCAACGCCTGTTTTTTCACTTAGTTCTTCTTTATGTTTTTTCAGATACTCTGTTACCTTTTTTTGTAATTCTTCAGTACTTATGTTTTCCATTTCTTCCTCTGACATATTTTCTACTAAATCATCAATAAAGTCACTTAAATATTCTTGCATTTCTTCATCTTCAAGAATCTCTTGAATAACTTTATTATTGGTTATAATTAGTTCTTCTTCAGTATTGTTTTCAGGCACGTTTCCATTATTATTAATATTAATTAATTGATTATCTGATTTAACACTTTCTATTACAATATCTTTAATAATAAAACTTTTTAGTGATAGGTTTATTATTAATAAAACAATTAAATCAATTAAAATAATATTCAATAATCCTATTAAGATTTTTTTTATAATTTTCATAGTAATCTCCTTATATGGATACAATAAATCTATCATTTACATAATTAACTATTACAGTATCATGTTCATGAAGAGAACCTTCAATAAGAAGTTTAGATAAGTCTACTTCTATTGTTCTTCCTACAAGTCTTTTTAATGGACGAGCTCCAAAATTAACATCATATCCTTCTTCTATGAATTTATCACGAGCAATTTCTGTTAATTCTATATGAATATCAATATCTTTTAATCTGAATTCTATTTCTCTTATAATCTTATCTAAGATCTTATTAATAGCTTCTTTAGATAATGTATTAAATACTACTATTTCATCTATTCTATTAACAAACTCTGGTCTAAATGTTCTTTTTACTTCTTCCATTACTTTGTCTTTGTTATTTTCTAAGACATAGTCACTTCCAAGGTTAGATGTCATGATAATAATTGTATTTTTAAAGTCTACTGTTCTACCATTAGAGTCTGTTACTCTTCCATCATCTAAGATTTGTAATAATAAATTTAGTACTTCTGGATGAGCTTTTTCTATTTCATCAAATAGAACTATACTATATGGATTTCTTCTTACTGCTTCAGTTAATTGTCCTCCGTCTTCATATCCTACATATCCTGGAGGAGATCCAATTAATCTTGAAACACTAAATTTTTCCATATATTCTGACATATCTATTCTTACCATATGTCTTTCATCATCAAACAACTCATAGGCAAGAGTTCTAGCAACTTCTGTTTTACCTACTCCAGTTGGTCCTAAAAACATAAAACTAGCTATTGGTTTATTTGGATCTTTGATTCCACTTCTTGATTTAATAATGGCATCAGATACTATTTGTAATACCTCATCTTGTCCCATTACTCGTTTTTTCATTTCTTCTTCTAAGTGAAGTAATTTCTCTTTTTCTGATTCCATTAATTTAGTAACTGGAATATTTGTCCATTTAGCAATTATTTTACAAATATCATTTTCTGTTACTTCATCACTTAATAGTTTGTTTTTCTCAACTTTATTAAGTTCTTCTATTTCTTTTTCTACTCTTGGAATTTCACCATGACGAAGAATTGCTGCACGTTCTAAATCATATTCGTTTTCTGCTTGATCAAGTTCAAATTTTAAATCTTCTAATTCTTTTTTCTTTTTACTTATATCATTATTTAGATCTTTTTCTCTATTCCAAGCAACTGTTAATTCATGTTCTTTTTCTTTCATTGTTTCAAGTTCTCTATCTATATCATGCATTCTATTTTTAGATATTTCATCTTTTTCTTTCTTGATTGCTTGACGCTCTATTTCTAATCTCATTATTCTATGAGTTAAGCTATCTAATTCGAAAGGAACTGAATCCATTTGAACTCTAATTGTTGCGCAAGCTTCATCTATTAAATCAATCGCTTTATCAGGTAAGTATCTATCTGTTATATATCTATTTGATAGTGTTGCTGCTGAAATAATAGCTTTATCTTGGATTGTTACTCCATGATGGATTTCAAATCTTTCTTTTAATCCTCTTAAAATTGTAATTGTATCTTCTACATTAGGTTCAGATACTTTTATTTTTTGGAAACGTCTTTCTAGAGCACCATCTTTCTCAATATACTTTCTATATTCATTTAATGTTGTTGCCCCTATAACATGGATTTCTCCTCTAGCAAGCATTGGTTTTAAGATATTAGATGTATCCATAGATCCTTCAGAATTACCTGTTCCAACTATTGTGTGAATTTCATCAATAAACATGATGATTTCTCCTTCACTCTTTTTAACTTCGTTTAAAACATTTTTTAGTCTTTCTTCGAATTCACCACGATACTTAGCACCTGCGACTAAAGCAGCCATATCAAGTTCCCAAATTTTTTTATCTTTAAGTGAACTAGGTACATCTCCTTTTAGGATTCTTAAAGCAAGACCTTCAACAATTGCTGTTTTACCTACTCCGGGTTCCCCAATTAAAACTGGGTTGTTTTTTGTTTTTCTAGAAAGTATTCTTGTAATACTTCTTATTTCATCATCTCTACCAATTACGGGATCAATCTTTCCATTTTTGGCATCTTCAACTATGTCTCTTCCGTATTTTTCTAATACGTTTTCTTCTTTTTCTTCTTGTGGATAACCATACATAATTATCACCTCCATAATAATAATTATACTCATAAATTAGCACTTGTCAATAGAGAGTGCTAATTATTTTTAAAAAAGAAAAATGGACTTTTTTAGTCCATTGAATAACTTTTAAAGATAAGATTATCTCCATCTTTTTCAAAAACAAACTTTACACTATTTAATTTATCTTTATAATCATCATATAATTTCTTTTCTTCAAATTTTTGAGGTTCATTTTCTGGTCCAGTCCAGTATGTTTCATTTTTAGTTAAATCGACTAAAGCATTTGTTTTGTTTTTTGCATCATCATATGTTTTATATGCTGCCTCATAGTGACATCCACTTACATCATCGCAATATACTCCTCCATAGATAATCACTGGTGCTTCTAAAATATATTTTTTATCTGTAATTGTTGCTGTTTTTCCTTCCAAATATGAACTATATGAATTAGAAGTTCCTCCACCATGTCCAGGGTGTTTATCATTATAAATATATTTATCCTTTTCTTTATCAAAAATGTAAATATATTTTTGTTCTTCACTTTCATGTTCCATTCCACATTTTATATTTGGAAATTCCAATTTGATATCTGAGCCAAAATATTTTTTAAAATTATTTCTTAAATCTTCTCCTGATGCTTCATATCCACCATCAGTTAGCTGTAGTGCAATATTGATTTTTTGATCTGCAGTAAGATCTTCTGCTTTTAGATTTTTCTTACTTTCTACAAAAACCAACTTTGCTATTTTTTCCATTTCCTGTTTTTCTATATCTGTTGCAGCCTTTGCTGTTACGACATTGTTTGGTTCTGGTGTTTCATTTCTTTTTGTTCCATATTTATATCCTAGAAAAAAACCAACACAAACAACTCCTAGCATTACAATAAATATTATTATACAAGTTATGATATTTAACCCTTTTTTCTTTTCCATATACTCCTCCTATGATTTGATTTTAGTATATGAAAGATTTAAAGTCAACAAAAAATAATAGATAATATCAACTTATCTATTATTGTTATTATTGTTATTATTATTGTTGTTATTGTTATTATTTGATGATCTTCCACTACTACTATATCTTGAACCAGATGATGATTGATTATAATGAGGGATAATTGTTATAGATTTATTTGTTACTATTACTCCATCTACTGTAGATTTACAACTTGCATTTATTATTTCTGGGACGAATTCTTCATTTGAATTAATTTTAAGTACCAAACCATTTTTATTACCTTCAATTAGAGCATCTTTATGTGTTGCTAAATGATTATGTATTTTATTTAATTCTGTTTTTGTTAGTTCATAACATGATGATAATTCTACACAGTTTTTATATCTTATTAATTCTTCATATGTTTCTGGTTCTTTATTCATAATGTTCTTCTCCTTTTAGTATTGTTTTTAGTTATAAAAGATTTTTGCATATATCATTCCTGTTTGATACATTGTATCTATTCTTATCATTGCATTATCACTACATATTGTAGAATTATTAAATCCATTACCAATTGAATTATTACAAGGTTGTCCATCATATGATATATAATAATCCATTCTTCCCATCTTATTTGTAATATTTTCTAGTTTTATCTTATGATTATTGAATGATGTTATTTTTTCATCACCTGGATTTCTAAAAAATACTGTTGCTAAATATTGATAATTTTCTGAATAATCATCATTCTTAGTTACCTTTATGAATACTCCATTTTGATTATAGTCTGTTATTATTATGAAATAATTTTCGTATGGGAAAGAGACAAGATTTGTTTGTTCTCTATCCTCTTCCCTTGATAATGCAAAATGAAATACAAGATTATCATTAACACCATCATTTAGATCAACATCCATAGATCCGTATGTCATACCTGCTTCATCATAAGTGAAAGAACTTAAACCTACAATTATTCCTTTTTCTGATAATTGATAATATCCTTCATCAGATATCCAACCTTCTTTGCCATCTATTAGTAATGGTTTTGGTTTTTCGTATTCAAGTTCTTCTATAATTGTTGGACTTTCTTTAAATGCTCTTTCATTAACATATGTATCCATTGGAAGATAAATCTTATGTAAATTCTTACATTGTCTAAATGCTGATGAACCTATTTCTCTTAATCTACTACCTCCATTTAATTTTACTTCTTTTAAAGAGGTATCACCATAAAAGGCATGTCCACCTATTCTAGAAACACTATCTGGAATTGTTATTGTTTCTAAAGATGTACAATATTCAAATGTATCTCCTCTTATCTCTGGTAAATTTTCTGATAGTTTTATATTTTTTAAGCTCTTAGCACCATAAAATGCTTCTCCACCCAAATATGTTAAAGTATCTGGTAACTCTATATCATCTATAGACATTGCATTATAAAATGCGCCTCCACCTAAATATTCTAAATTTTTAGGAAATGGCATATTAGAGAAAGTATTTCCTCTTAAGCTGACTACTTTTTCATTTTTATATGTTTCTGGTATTTTTGCACTTGTAAAATTTGTTAATCCTGCAACGTAATATCTTACTGCATATCCACCTTCTGTTTTTTCATATAATATCTTTGGTGTTGCAAAAATAGGTATTGAAACTAATATTACAATTAATAAAAATGTAATTAATTGTTTTTTTGAATCATATGGTACTGATGAACTTTTAATACTCATTAATACATTTGATATTTTTTCTTCTGGACGTAACTTAACTTGTTTCTTTAAATAATTAATAATATTGATTTTATTCTTTGTTTTATAAACTGCTAATAGAATAATTATTTCTATAAAATATGTGTAGATTGGATAATGAACAAAAATCGATACTATAAAAACAAATACTAAAAAGGCAAAAAACACATTTAATATTGTTGCTCTGGTTTTTAATTCACTAGGTATTTCCTTATTAGAAATAGTATATTTAATTTTACTCATTTCTTTTTTTACTACCGATTCAAGCATTTGATCTTCATTCATATTATATATCTTTGCAAATTCATTTTGCTTAATAGCATTCTTTTTTGTTTTTTCTTTATTTGAAATAGTTACTAAAACATTTTTACTTGTTAGTTTTGTTCCACAACCTGAACAAAACTTGTCTTTTGAATTGATTAATGTATTACATTTTTTACATTTTAATGCATTTTGTTCTCCAACTGTTATATCTTTATTATTTGTTAAAGAAAACAGAGGTTTTTTTACAAAAATTGATAATATTGGCGTAACTATAAATGCTCCTACTGCAAGAATAATAATATCTGCGATTGCTATATATGTTGTTACAAATAGATCAAAAAATATTAAAATTCCTATTCTTATAAAAAATAAGGTCCAAAATAATCTTTTGTTATTCTGCGATATCAATTCAGATAAAGGATGTATGACAAATAATGACATATGTATTGTAACAAATGATTCAATTAAAAATGCGGAGTAAAGCGGAATATCATCTTCTCCTGTACTCGCAAATACCATTTTTGGAACAATTAGTAAAAATAATACCAATATATATTTTTGAAATCTTTTCATATACCTCATAAAACAATCCCTCTATTCTATCTAATTATAGCATATTGTTATGTTCTTACAAAATAAAAAAACAAGCTATTTTAGTTTGTTTTTAATATTCTTCATTATTTCTTTTTATTAATACTTTTTTTCTTAGGGGTTCTTCTATCATTTTAGAATAATCTATTTCCACATTCATACCCATTTTTTCTAGTTCATATAAAATCTTTTTAAAGTATAGATTAGACTCTTCACCTTCTTTTACAATTAAAATGATTTTGTCATCTAATTCTAATATTCCTTTGACATAGTAATCATCTAATTGTTCTTGTTTTTCTTTATCATAAAAATATTTAATAGTAAAATGCCCAGTCATAGCTGGATAATATGTACAGTTTTCAATTCCTTTTCTTTTACTATCATCTATACTAAATTTAAAATTACTTATGTCTGTTGCAAAGAAAAGATCTTTTGAAGTTTCCGGTTTATCAAAATGAAGATATTCTCTAAACTTTATTTCATTATAACCTACATTATTTGCATCTAACATTATTCTAAATACATCAGGTGTTATCATTGAGCTATCTTTTAATAATATTATTATATTATTTTCATCATTATATAGTATTGTATCAAAAATAACATGTATTTTCTGTTCTCCTAATTTTAATCTTGAAATACAATTAGTAACTAGAACGTTATTATCAGTATCTTTTACTTTTAATAATGCAGCTTTTAAGGTATCGGGATTATCTTGTACTGCGAATATTTTTTTACTTATATTTTGCATAAAATCACCTCTTGTAGTTATATTCTAACACTAATAATAAAACAAAGATAGTTTTATCTTTGTTTTTTACCTGATTGTGAATATGCATCTTCATACTCTTTTAAAGTTTCATCTACTGGAATTATATATCTTTTTACCATAAAATCATCATATTGATATTCTTCTGGGATAACACCAAATGACTCCATCGTTTTATAAGATCCTACATTATCATCTTTACATGTTAATATAGCATTTTCAATTCCAAATTCTTGACATTTTTCTAAAGCAAGATAAAAATTAATTTTATTGTATCCCTTTCTTCTTTCTGTTGGTCTAATAGAAAATCCAATATGTCCTCTCCATTTTGACCAGTCTGTATTCATTCCTGTTCTGATATTTGTCATACCTACAATCTTATTATCACTCTCTCTTACAAGAAAGAATGTTTCTGTTGGGACATCTTCTTCACTTGGAATTATTCTTTTATCTTTTTCTAAAAAATCTAGCCATCCTTCATAATTATCTAAATATCTTTGCAAGCATCCTGCTCCTTGAACTTCAGAACCGAATCTATTAAATTCTTCTATATAGTCAATAGCATCTTCTTTTCTTGCAATTGATGGTACTTCATAATAAAACTTTTCCATACACTTTCTCCTTCAAATATATGAATATTATACCTTTTTATAATTATTTTACAAGTTTACAATTGATAAGTATTTCTTTATTTTCATAGCCAACCCCTATATAAGCCTTATTTGATGCTTGATAATTATAATCGGTATAAAGCATTGGTTTATATCCATCTTCCAATAATTTCTTTGTAAGGCTATAGATAATACTTTTGCAGTAACCCTTACCTCTTTCTTCTTTAGTTGTATATACATGTGTTATTTTAGCTATATCATCAAATGTTGAATATCCTGCCATACAAACAATCTTTCCACTATTATCTTTTAAAACATAAAATGTTTTTTCTTTAATCCAATTATTTGCTTCTTCTAGAGCATCATTCATACTTACATCAATTTTATCCATTTCTTTTTCATTTGTAATCCAGTATTCTGCGAGTGTTGTAACATCAGAGTAATTAGGTTTTACAAATATTCCTTGTTTAGGTGGTTTAATTAACTGATTACACGTTAAGAAACCCATTTCAAAATAATCATCTAATTTATATTCTTTTTCTAATAAATTGTATAATTCTTTTTTACAAGTAATTTTATTTTCTTTATTAACTAGAAGTTCTTCTAAATCTTTTTTTAATTCTTTATAGTTATCAAATTCATCTTTTGTCCAAATCCAAATTGGAAGATTTGGAGCGTTTTGTCCAATTAGATAAGTATCTAGATCTGAATATAACATACTATCATCACTTGATACTATCTTAAATAAGATATAAAATTTATCTTTTTCACTATTAATTAATTTTATTTTATCTACGTCTTTTTTTGTTATTTTCATATTATCACCTATATTCTTACGTTCATCAAATTTGCACTACTATATCTTCTTAGTCCTCTATAAAAAACTAAGAATGCTAGTGTTACAAAAAATATTGTAGCTACCAATACAATTGTTAGATAATTAAAATTAAAATCACTTATTATTTGTACTGGTATATATGTTGTGATACCTAATGGAATAATTGTATAAAACATTAATTTTATTACTCCTTGGAATATTCCTTCTGGATATATAGAGAAGTTTATCATTAAATTATTAATAGTGTCTGCAATCATTTCTGTTTTTCCAAACCAGAATGAAAGTGATGAGAAAATTATTGAAATACTAACTACTACAAATGCTCCACATAATCCACATATTAGGAATAATAAGATGTTCTTTATACTTAATCCATATACAACTAACATAATAAGCCCATAAATTATATCACCTATTGCTGATACATCTACACTACTTGTTATACATGAAATTAAAACATTTTTTGGTTGAACAAGATAGTTATCTAATTTACCATTATTTATAGTTTCTGTTAGCTGGAATGCTTCTTTGAAAAAGAATCTAGATATTCCAAAGGTAAATGAAGTTATTCCCCATAAAAGCAATACTTGCTTAAATGAATATCCTCCAACATCATCTCTTAATGAGTATAGTATTATCCACTGAATAATGAAACTTCCATTATTAATTATCATGAAGATAATATTAGAAATGAATGTTACTTTGTTTAACAATTCTCTTTGAAGTGCATACTTAATTGATAAGTATGTTGCATAAAGTTGACTTTTAACCTCCATTAACATTTAATTTTCTCACCCCTTTCTTATAGAATAAACGAACTAATATTATGGATACTATTAAGTATATTATTTGAATGATAATTGTACTAATAAACGTGTTAATATTAAAATCAACAAATAGTTTTGCAGGAGCTATACTTACGGCAAAAATAGGACTATATTTAATTATTGGCTGTATAGCAAGAGGAAAAAATTCTATTGGAAATAATGTACCTAGAACTAATATTAATTTAGAATATACCCAATAAAAAGGTGTTGCATCTTCTATGTAAAATGATAATAGTCCTAATCCAATAATTAGATAAATACTAATTAATAATGAAAGAAAACAAGAGAATAATATACATATAATACTTAGTAATGTAATATGAGGAAAACTTCCAAGGAATATAAATCCTAAAACCATACCAAGAATTGTTACTAAAATAAATCTTAATGTTGTTATTCCTAAATGACTTGATACAATATATTCAATATAGTCATATGGTTTGTTAATGTTATAAGAAATATTACCTGTTCTAACATCTTCTGATATTCTTCGATTAAACTTCCTTCCATTAAGTGCTGACCATAATATTTCAGTAACTATTACATACCATATCATTTGATTCATTGAGTAACCATTTATTAATTCACTTGGATCACTATATATATATTTCCACAAATTTAAGAATATAAAGATATGAACTGCATAACCAATAAATCCGACTAATATATCAAATGCATATTGTAGATTTGACATTATTTCTGATTTAAAGATGTATAAATACTTTTTCATTATTTATCACCGTCTTTATATATCTCACTGATGATTTCTTCTAGTGGTACATTAGAAATATTAATATCAACAATATTATCAGTATTTAATAAATCAATTGCATCTGATATGTTTTTCTTTTTTAAATCTACTTCAAGTTTAAGATTATAGTCTTTATCCTTTAAGATTGTGATACCTTCTACATCATCAAGATTTACTTTTTCCTTCATCTTAACATCTATTATTTTTTTATTTAAATAATGATATTTCAAATTTTCCATAGTATCATCTAAAACTATTTGCCCTTTATTAACGATAATTACTCTCTTACATAGTTTTTCAATATCAGATACATCATGTGATGTTAAAACTACTGTTGTTTTATATTCTTTGTTCATTCGTTTAATAAGAGTTCTAATTTTTTCTTTTACTACTGGATCTAGACCAATTGTTGGTTCATCTAAGAATAAGATTTTTGGTTCATGAATTAGGGATGCAACTATTTCACATCTAATTCTTTGTCCTAAACTTAGATTTCTAACAGGTGTATTTATGAATTCATCTAACTCAAATAATTCTCTTAATTCTTCAATCTTCTTTTCAACTCTTGATTCAGGAATATCATAAATTGCACCGAAGAATTTGAAATTATCATATGGAGTTAAATGAGTCCATAACTGTTCTTTTTGTCCAAATACACATCCAATTGAATATGCAAGGCGTTTTCTATCTTTTGATGGATCTAATCCTAAGATATCAATGTCACCTTTATCTGGAAATAAGATACCTGTCATCATTTTAATAGATGTTGATTTACCTGCTCCATTTGGTCCTATGAAGGCAATCATTTCTCCCTTTTCAACTTCAAAGGAAATGTTTTTAACAGCTTTGACGATTTTATATTTTGGCTTTATTATAGATTTTAAACTCCCTTTAAATCCTTTTTCTTTAATCTTTACTTTGAAATTTTTGGATAATTTTTCTACCTTAATTACTGCCATATACTTCAACTCCTCTCATTCATTTTATCTTCATAAACTACTATCATCAAAACCATTATAATATAAAAATAAACAAAAAAACACGGAAAACACTACTAATAAATAATATTAATAGTGACTCCGTGTAAAACGTGTAAGATAAAATCTCTATGCAGCTCGAAACTCTTATGCATACTCACTTTTTTAGTTTATGAAGATTACAGTCGAGATAAACATAAAATGAGCCACTACTAATAACTAGTAGTGACTCCGTATTTATATACGTGTAGGATTTCTCCCTGTACAGCTTTTATATGTACACTCACTCGACTTGCTTAGAATATTATCATACATTTGTTTACATGTCAACATTTTTTAATTTACAGACTATTCTAATTATAAACTGATATACTTTGTTTAGTTTGACTTAGTTCATAATTTATTACATATTCTTCTAATGTTTTAATCATTTTCTCATATCCAACTCTATTCATATTATTTTCTATAAAGTTATCGTAAGCATATCTTCTTTTTCTTTCTGATAAATGATTTTTTCCAAAATCCCATATTGTATAAAGCTGTTTAAATTCTTCAAATGAATGATTTCTTGCTACTTCTAAAAAATTTCTTGCAGCATCTATAAATGAGCCACCATTTTGAAGAATCCAATTTTCTACACCTACTCCACCTAGTCCGCCTTCGGGTGTTCTACTATTTTTTGATTTATAAATATGATTTTCTTTTAATACTCTTTTTGCCAAAATAATATTAGCAATTGTATACTCATATTTTTCTTTATCTACTTTCTTTAATGTTTCTAATCTATCTTTTATACATTCTTCTGTTGTGTATTTTATTTTATCATTTTTTTTATCAAATGTTAGATCAATATCAACTGAAATATTATTTGATAATTTTATCCCCTTGATACGATAATCACCATTATCTGTAATCGAAATAGCTTCTGGTGAATATTCCTTTATTTTATTTAAAATATCTTCTTTAAAAGAATTAAATAATTCTTCGTTTAATAAAATATTATTATCTATTCTAAATAAAAAATCAAAATCTCCATCTCCTATTTCATTTGTTGTTCTTCCTGTTGAACCTGTATCTAGTATTTCGACTGTTCCTGGTGTTAAGTCACCATCAGATTCATTTTTTATTATTAAATTATATTTTTGAAATACCTCTTCTAAAATATTATTTATTAATTTTTTCTTGTGTTTTGTATCTTCTCTTGATTCTTCCAGTTCATTTTTTATTCTTGTTGTTTCTTCTGTTATCAAATTATTTGAAAAACTATATGTATTATCTCCATAATATGATAATCCTTGCATTTTTTCTCTTAATTTATCAAACTCTTCAGGTGTATATATTACTTTTCCTGAGAAATCAACAACTGGAATATAATATCCATGTCGTGCTATTTCAAATTTTATTATTTTTAAATCATCTTCTCCATTATAATCATCTAAGTAGTTTACATTTCCATCTTTGTCATATGGATTTTGTAAATCAATTGTATTTTTTTTCTTATATAAAATATAATCAATGTCTGTTAATGCTAAGCCAGTTCTTATTCCCCAATGAGTTTCCCATCCTCCAGATTTTTCTTTAGAACAAAACATTTCTAATTTTTTCGGATCATATTTTGCATCTTTGATATTTCCATTCTCATCTCTAGTGATGTTTAATTGTTCATTGTCTTTTTTCATTACAATATATACATTACCAAATCCAAATCCTGTTGGTGTATAGTCTATAGAATCATATATTGAATCATTTTTTTCAATTTTGGTCCAATCAACATCTAACGGTGTTGTATCTGATGAACTTGTTTCATTAATTGTTGATAAATATTCTTTACAAAAATTACCTGCATCTAGAGATCCACTTAATGCTTGATAATCACCAATACATCTAATAAAATCCCCTTCATTTAATTCAAATCTTTTTGTTTTAAGTTCTTTTGCGTAATTTCTACCTCTTTTGTCAGCATTTTCTGATGCAAATCTCATTGCGTTTCTTATTTCATCAAATGATTTATATCCTCCACTATATGCAAACATTCTTACAATTCTATCCTTTAAATCATACCTACTTGTAGGCTTTATTTTATCCTTTAAAAACTCCAATTTTTGTTTAATATCTAATTCACTGAATTCATCTTTATTATTTCTTGACAATAAGGAATGCTCATAAAGTGTTTCTAAATGTTTTTCAAACACTTCCATTTCTTTTTGTTCAGAATCAGACAGCTCATCAAAAGAAATATCTTGTGACTGCATTCTTAAAAATATATCATTGCCTTTTTCAATATTATCAAGATATTGTTTTAATTCTATACTATTAGATTGTACTGCTATACGTAGTAAATCGTTATATATAATCATATATCTCTTCTCATTATTTGAACTTGATCTAAAATACTTTTCATTTTCAATACTATTATTTTTAAGTTGAGGTGATATTCTACTATTATCTGTGAAATCAAAAATTTTATCTAGTTCAGGATACAAGATTTTAACACAATAAAATTCCTTACCAAATAATGGAATGTTGTTTTTAATAAATATTTTTTCTATTATGTTAAAGCTCTCTACTGGATTATTTGTTTTTAATAATTTTTTTACTAATGAATGACTAATTGATGATAATGCAACTGAGTTTGTTGATTCCACTCTTCTTAATACTTCAACTATTTCTTTTAAATTTTCTATTGTAATATTTGGATTTTCTTTAATATGTTGGATTATTTCATTAACATATTGATCATTTTCTGGATTTAATAGTATTTTTTCAACTTCTATTGCTGCTTGAATTCGTTTATAATTTGCTTTTATTTGATTTTGTTCATCCGAATACATATTTCTTAAAAAATTATATTCATATGATATAGAATCTATAATATTTAAATTACCCATTTTTTCAATTAATTCAGGATTTTTATAAAATTCTTTTATAGTAAATTCTCTATATTTAAATTTTTCTTTTTCACTTGATGATAATTTTGAATTTGACAAATCTATATTTTTATTTAAATCTTTATTCGATAGATAATAATCTTTAAATTCTTTTTGTAAATCGCAATTACTTAATCTTGAAAATCTATCCATAAGTTTTAATCTATGAAGATTTGATTTAAACGGTTCATCATCTAGAAATAAATCAGTAATCCAATAATAATTCTCATCTGAAAGCATCGCAACGCTTGTTTTTTTAAGTCTTTTTACCAAATCCAAATTTTCCATTAATTCTTCTATTTTATAATTTGAATTAAATATTCTATCTAATTCCTCATTGCTAAAATCTGCTTCTTCTATTGAAAGTGATGGATAGTATTCAAAGAATTCTTCAGGTAAATTTTTTATATTCTTTCTATAAGGATTGATACCTACTATATCTTCAAACAATACTCTACATAATTTTTTTTCTGCTTCTTGATATGTCAATTTAGAATACTGCAGGTTTCTATAATTTTCTCCAAATTTTTCATATAGATTCAAAATTATTTCATTTTCATTTATATCTTGTTTTTCAAATCTGTTATTTTCTTTTCCTGTAAAATTATACATTGAACCTCTAAATATAAAATCAAGATCTTTATCTAATAATGCTTTTTTTAAGACAGGATATTTTCTTAAATCCTCATAATTTAATTTTCCACTATAAAATTTTTCGATTATTGTATTTTTTTCATTTTCATTAATACTAGATAATAGAGATTCATCTAAAAAAATACTAGAACACTTTCCGTTCATTAATTTTGATAATGATTTATATGAAAAGCCTGTTTTTTCAATTAAATATTCTTCGTATTTTTGCATGGATTTTATAATATCAGATATTGCAGCCTCAATATCTATTGGTTTATTTTTATAATTCTCTTCTTTATATTTAAAACTATCAATCAATTTTAATAAATAATATGTTTTTACATTCTTATTTTTTCTTGTAAATAGTCCACTTTCTTTTTCAAATTTTAATATATTATCTAATCCAAAGAGTCTGATTCCCTCTTGATATATTGGATTTAGACCTGTTTTATCATTTTTTGATTCATTTAATATTTCTTCTAGTGACATATCATCATATTTATCATCATAGTTATATTCACAGTACAAATCAAACTCATGTGTTCTTAAATAATCATCAAGTGATCTATAACCACTTATTTCTATCTCTCTTACCAAATCTTCGTTTTTTAATAATTCAATTAGTTTTTTTTGTTTTGATTTTGGACAGTTTATAATTTCTTCTTTATTTTTTTCAATTACTTCTTTTGTATAGTATGATTCTTCTAGTGAATTAGCATCAAATATTGGAGATAAAATATCAATATATTTAAAAAAATCTTCTAATGATAACTTTCTTTCATAATATTTTTTTCTTATTTCTTCTGGGATATTTACATCAATTAAAAATATATCCTTATTACTTTCAACAAAAGATTTTGGTATTTTATTTATTTCTATTTTTGATGATGATTTTATATAGTATTCTCTGGCTTCCTCATAAATAATCTTTTTCCATTCACTTACATCAGAATCCAATAATTTATTTATTGCTTTATAATCCTTTTCTATTGGTAAAAAAGAAGGAAGTATGTCTTCAAATAAATGATCTTCTTTCTCGGTTGATGGTAGAAATACGAAAGATAATTCAATTAATTCATTCGAATCTTCATAATAATTTATAAAGTCTATAATTTTATTTTCATCTTTTATATTTTCATAAAATCTATGGTCATGACTTGTTAGATGATTACTTAAATCAGTTATTCTTTTTCTTTGTTCTATACTTAAACTAAAATAATCATTAAGTGTTAGTTCATATTTACAATATTTTTTTCTTATCTCTTCTGGATATGAAGAGTCTAAAAATACATTTGGATATTGATTTTTTGTTTTTTCATCAAAACTATCATAGTATAATACATAATCTAATTTATCTAAGTTTTTAATAGTACATCCTTTAAGATTTATATACTTAGTAGCTACATAATCATTAATTAAATTAAAATCGATACATGCATTAGTTTCAGAAAGATCTATTATACATTCATCAGGATTAGACCACATAAAACTATTCCATGATTCAGTTTTTACATCACTTAAATCTTTATTTTTTATATACTCTATAATTTTCATAAAAGCTTCTTTTCTGTACTTATAAAAATATGAATATTTTTCTTCTATTTCTTCTGCGGTATAATTATAATAATTATCTTGAATTTCAGCAAACAATTCATTGATTTTTTGATTATAGTCATTAAATATTTTTAAAAATTTTTCATTACTTAACTTTTCTTTTGTTTGTTGCATAAATATACCTTCTTCCTATACATATAATTAATTATAATTTTACATCATAGCCTATTTATAACATAATGATAGCATAATTTTATATTAATGAAAAGCAGCATGTTTATATCGTTTATTTTATTATTTGTTTTATTTTCATAACTTAATTTATTCATATAAAAGACTCATTTCTATCTTTAAGAAATGAGTCTTAAATCACTTTAAAATCATTTTATTTTACATAAAATAATCTTTTGGATTCATTTGAAGTTGATTAATTAAATATTCATTATTTTTATAATACATTTGTTGTTTTTGATTATCAAAATTGTTTTCTCCATTTTTTAATTTCTTTTCATAATAATTAAATAATTCCTTAAATCTTGCATAATGAACTATTTCCCTTTGTCTTAACCATAATAATGGACCTATTACATCAGGATCATCAGTTAGATCAATTAAATTTTCATAAACTGCTCTTGCTTTTTGCTCGGCAGCCATGTCTTCTGAAATATCAGCTAGTGGATCTCCTGTTGTTGCAATGTATGCAGCCTGAAATGGTACACCATTGGCATCTGTTGGAAATAATGCTTTGGCATGTTCTGCATAATGAGAATCTAGTCCTGCTTGTTTTATTTCTTCAAGTGATGCATCTTTCATTAATTGATAAATCATTGTTTCTAGCATTTCTACGTGACCAAGTTCTTCTGTACCAATATCATTTAAAAGTGCTTTCCCCTTATTATCAGGCATAGTCATTCTTTGATTAAGGTATCTTAATGCTGCTCCTAGTTCCCCATTAGGTCCACCATACTGTGTAACTAAGTATTTTGCCATTCTCAAATCTTTCTTCTTAATATCAACAGGATATTGTAACATTTTCTTATAACTAAACATTTTCTACCTCCCATGGCCAATTATTTGTGGACCAAGTAAATGATTTCATCTCACTACTATCAACATTCAGAGGTCCATACATTTTTTCATATTCCTCTACCATATTATTTACTTTTCTTTCATAATCCATAAATAACATAAATGCACTTTGATCATTAGGATTTAGATCTAAATATAAATTTAATTCATGAGCTGCAAAACACATTGCAGATATATTATATAATTTTTGTTCTCTTTCATTTGTAGCTTTTAATTTAGCTGGTTGATACCCTTTATATTCATTATATAAGTTTTTAAACATATTCCCTTTTTCAAAACCGTCTTGCGGATTGTTTAATGACATACTATTTGAATTATATTTGTTATCATTCAAATAGTTATTGTTTCTATACCAGTCATATTCTATATAGTTATTCATAATATCTCCCTTCTTTTTAATGTATTCTTAATAAAGATAACAATTAATGATAAATGCCTATTTTTTAAAATAATACTTGTCAAATAAAGAAAATACTGGTAAAATATTCTTGTATTTTGAAATGGCGCCGTTGGTGAAGTGGTTAACACGCTAGTTTGTGGCACTAGTATGCATGAGTTCGATTCTCATACGACGCCCCAGTTTAGAATAAAAAGATTCTTTTTAAAAGATTCTTTTTTTTTAATAAAATGTTATAATAGTATATATTAATAAAAGTAAGGAGAATCATATGAATTATAAGAAAATAGTGGTTGCTGGTGGCGGTGTTTTAGGAAGTCAAATTGCTTTTCAATCAGCTTATTGTGGATATGATGTAACAATATGGTTAAGAAGTGAAGATAGTAAAACAAGAACACAACCTAAGCTAGATGCATTAAAAAAAGATTATATTGAAACCATTGAGTCTTTAAATCCTCATGATGAGAATAGTTGGGCAAGAGGAATATCTGATATTGATAGTTTTAATAAAGAAGAGTGTTTAAAAAAA
>CACXJP010000010.1:0-2513 GCA_902768065.1 uncultured Erysipelotrichaceae bacterium | reverse complement strand
AGATGAAAAAATTAAATTTTATCAAACTTTAGCTCCATTGTTAGAAGAAAAAACGGTTATTGTAACTAACTCTTCTACTCTATTACCATCTATGTTTGCAAAATATACTGGAAGACCAGAAAAATATTTGTCACTTCACTTTGCAAATACGATATGGATTAAAAATACTGCTGAAGTAATGGCACACGAAGAAACAAACAAAAAATATTTTGATGAAATTATGGATTTTGCAGTAAGTATTAGGATGTTACCTCTTCCTGTTTTAAAAGAAAAATCAGGATATCTATTAAATTCTATGCTTGTACCATTTTTATTAAGTGGTATGGATTTATTAACTAATGGAGTATCTGATGCAGAAAGTATAGATATTGCTTGGAAAAGAGGAACAGGAGCACCAAAAGGCCCATTTGAGATTATTGACACAGTTGGATTAACAACAGCAAAGAACATTGTTGAACAATATCAAAAAGTTCCTGGATTAATGAGTCCATTATTAAAGAAAATGATGCTACCATATAATTATAAAGGCATGCTTAATATGTTAAATAAATACATTGACGAAGGTAAATTAGGAAAATCAACAGGCGAAGGGTTTTACAAATATGATAAATCCTAATTAGTAATTTTATAACTATTTACAAATGTCAAAATAATGTGATATATTTTATTCAGGTAATTGAGTCAAACTCAATTCATAGATTTGTGCCAATTTTTCGTATACACGTTAAATCATGGCCCCAGATGGAACATAAAAAGAATAGCTTTCGCTATTCTTTTTTTATTTTTTTTCTAAGTATCCTGCAGCCTCATTAATGAAATTCATAACGTTATATTTTTCTGTCTCTTCAGGATACTTCTCGGCTAGTTTATATAGTTCATCAATAAATTCTTGTGATGGACATATTTCAACTATCTCTCTAAATATTTCACTCAACCATGAAAACTCAGTTGCTGTACATTCCGTTTTTAAGTAATTAATTGTAACATTTATATCTTTAGTAACTATTTCTAATTCCTTTTTACATAGTTTCTCATGTTCAAAATCATTGTTAATATCTAGTTCACTTATTTCCTTAATTACTTTTTTGAATTCTTCTTTAAATTTCATTTTCTTTTCCTCCTTATGGTTTTATATTGATTAGAATCTGGAAATATCGTAGCTATTATCCCATTTGTTTTTATTACACCCACTCTAACACCTTTATAATTCCCATAAATGGTCTCACCATTTTTAGTTTTTCTATTGCTCTTTAAACCTGCTACATGTTCTCCCGCTTTTCGAATATCCTTGTCATTCCAAGTTGAAGGAAACCATGATTGATTGTTTCCAATACGTTTAAGTTTCTTTTTGTGATTAGGAACATTACCGACTCTTACTCCATTAGAATAAGTACCAGTAATATTATACTCGATATTTAATTTTTTCAATAGTTCTAATCCCTTCTGACTATGTCCACCATTATCAAGTCTAAATACTTCTTTTTCTTTTATCGATTTAACAAATGCTCCTTCGCTTGAATGAATTAATGCATAATCACTAACAGTTCTAGCACTTCCCTTTGTGTTTAAATATCTACCTGACTTAGTTGTTCCCATGATGTTTTCTCCTCTTTTGTGTTGTCCAATCATCAAACTGTATGAAATTAGTTTTTTCCTTAAATTCTTCGAAAACAACTGATGGCATAGATCCATACACAATTACACATCTTGGTTCTATCTCATCAAGCATTGCTCTTAATCCTTCACGTAAGTAATGCTTTTCTTTTTTTCCTTGATTGCAGCCATAAGTTCCTATTGATACAATACTATGTTTAGGTATTCCTAAAAAAGCAAATTTTTCAGGTAATACAGACGTAGTATAACTTCGTTCATCTCCCCATCTACAATTAGGTATTACATTTATACCATTTTCTTGGAAATAATGAGCCAAAGCTCTACTTTTATATATGTTACCTATCTGTACAGTTAGCGGACTATCTATATAAACAGAATTGTCCAAAGATATTATACCTTTAAACTTTTTAAATTCTTTTATATAGGTATCCGGATTAACTAATACATCACCAAACTCAAGATCATTTTCATAAAAAACTATATACTCATCATAATTAGTACTTTTATTCCTTTGACTAAAAGGAATTACCTTTGTTGGTAATGGTGGATTGGTATCTTTAACAATTGGAATTTCTAATTCACCATCAAAAAACGCTGTTTCTACAAGTTCCGGATTAAATCCATCATCTATTTTTGTTTTTACTTTTGCCATTAAACATCTCCTATTTAAAATATTTAATAGGAGTGCCTACAATATAACAAGATAAATACACTATCCCGAAAAGTCATAAAGTTGACTTTATTTGTTTTTGTGCTTATAATACACTTCAATATATTATAAATATTACAAGAAAAGAGGGAAAAATATGTCAAGGAATGCTTTTTTTACAATTAATAACCAAAAAGAACTAAGTATAAAGGGCTTTTGCCAAGATAATTATTGTGATACTTCAGATGGT
>CACXJP010000009.1 GCA_902768065.1 uncultured Erysipelotrichaceae bacterium | reverse complement strand
ATTAAACTTCTATTTATTCTTTGATTATTATAATCATATTCTTTATAGTCTTCATGTAAATTATCATTTATTCTATTTGTAAAATTTGTTGTTTTAAAATATTTCTTTTTTAGTGTTTCAATATCTAAATTAATCTTTAATTCTTCAAATAGTTTTTTATCTTCTTCTGTAAATCTTGAACTTGTAAGATACTCAGTATCTGTTAATACTGATAAAGCAATAAGTTCTTTTTCTTTTTCACTGAATTTATATTTATCTTTAAATAAATCATATATTAATAATGCAGTAGATGCATATTCTATTTCTATTAAATCTTCTACTTCTCCTGTTATTCTATGATGATCAATTGCACCTATAACATTTTCTTTTGGAATACTATCTAAATTATTATGGTCTACTAAAATAAAATCTTTATCATGATAATCATCTATTACTTCATAATCTTCTTTTAAGTAATCTCTTATTAGTTCATTATCAATTATATTATTATCTCTTACTGAGAATACGGCATCTATTCCCATACTTTTTAAAATATTTGTTAAAATATAAGCAGATATTATAGAATCAGCATCAGGTTTATGATGACCAATTACATATATTTTTTTATTTTTACAATTATTTATCATTTCTTTTAATAATTCTTTTTTTATTTTTTTTCTTACTCGCATTAGAATTTTTCCAATATGATTTATACCATCTAAGTTTGGTCCAATTCCCCAATATGATTCTTTAGTTGTCATTTCTCTTATTTCTTTATTTCTTGTTTCTATAAGTTTACTTCTTATATCTTTATTTTGACTAAATTTTAGATAAACTGCCATATACATTTCATCTAATTTTTGATGTGACCAATCTTTTTTTCTAATATTATTTCTGTCTCTCCCAATTATAGATGCTTCTTTTGGAGTGGGACTATTAATTATTTTTTGTCTTATTTTTTCATCAGCAAATTTACTTGCTTGATAGTAATGCTCTGCAGTTTTGTAATATACTCCATCTTTTATAAAACCATGATTAGAATAATTTGCTAAGTATCCTAGCGGACCATGTTCTTTATAAAAATCAACTGACATTATTCTTTTGCTCCTGGATATAAGAATTCTTCATCTTCACTTATTTTCTTGTTGAAACCTTCAATATTAATTCTTTTTCTAATTGATACTTGTCCTTCTGTTGAGGCTGTATTAAATAAATCTAGTTTTTCAATCAAGATATTATCATGGAAATCACATCCTAATAACCAAACATAGTTTTCTTGTTTCATTGTAGAACAGTGTCTTCCATAGTTTCTCTCATGTGTTGGAGTTAATGGTTCGTTTATAAATTTAGTCAAGCCTTTAAATAAATTTATTGCTCTTCCTAGATTACATATAATTCCTGTGTCAATTGTAAATTTCTTATCAAAGAAAACATCAGATGAATAATTTGCTTTTCTTAATGCTTTAACATATACTTCAATTACTGGGATTATATGTTCTAAAATATAATTACTTTTTTCTAATTTGCTATTTTCTTTATAGTATGTTGAATATTCTTTTAAGATATTAATTACTTCTTCTACATCATCATATGTTGTATTTGTTAATTTATCTCTTAGACTGTGTCCTTTTGATTTTTTAAAATTATATAAAGCATTTATAAAGAATCTTTCAGTAATAATATAACCTGATTTTTCTCTGATTTCTGTTTCTGGATATATATTTATTCCATAATTACCTTCTGGAGTTAGTTTTGGATCAATTGAATAATACACTCCATCTTTATTAGTAAACATATATATTTCTACTTCTTTTTCTGCCTTTAGATTATTATTTTCAATATACTCAATTAATTCATCTTTGCTATCTACTTTAAATGGTAGATTATATTCTAAGAATTTTATTCCTTCTGTTGTTAAATCTAGAGAGTGTACATATGGATCTTTTATAAATGATTCTTCAAACTCTATATTTTTTTCTTTTGAAATATATAAATAATTACTTGTTGCAATTACATATTTATTATTATGAGTAAATGTTAATACTTTGCTGTTTTCTACTAATGGGTTAAATCTTATTTCACAACACATTTTTCTAGAGCCTGATCCAAATTTATCATAATAAGGTTTATAAATACTTAAGAAGTTTGCAATATCTTCACTATAATCTTCTAGTGAATTCTTTTTACTAGGTTCTTCCCAAACTCTTCCATACTGACTTATTGATAATCTTACACCACCCAAGGCATAGAATAAATCACTTGATGCGATTTTTTTGTGCATATCATTTAGTACTTTGTTATGTCTTGAATACCCTACTGTAGATATTCTTGTTCTGACACCTAATTCTTTATAACATAAATCAATATATTCATATAAATATGGATATGCAGCAGTATCATTATTTAAATATGGGAATATAACACCTATTCTATGTTCTTTTCTATCCCATGCTAGTAACAAGTCATCTGCTGTATAATTATTTGATGTATACTTTAAGGCACTAATTATATTTCTTAATGATCTTAGTGACCAGTATTCACTTTTACATATAGAAAATTTACTACAGAAACTACAATTATTAAAACATCCTACTTGTGGTTGTAAATGTCTCATTTTTGATACAAAGTTTTCTGGTAAATCCATAAATACATCATATAGTCTTTTTCTTATTTCTAAATCTTCTTCACTTATTTCTAATTCATCTCTTAATAAATATTCCATAATACTAATCCCCTACTTTATTACTTGTTATTAATTCTACAAATTTTCTTGTAGCTGTTGTTAAAAAGTCATTTATATAAACACAGCACACATCTACTGCTGGTAAATCATCATTAAATCTTATTACTTCAAAGTTATCTTTATCATCTTGAGTATCAATTACACTTTCTACAAAATATCCAATACCAACACCTTTTCTAACCATTTCAATCATCATTTCTGTTGTCCATGATTCTATAATTGGCATTAACTTAGTATTTTGAGATTCCATATATTCATCAAGTTTCAATCTAATTGAAGATGTTGCACTTGGTAAAATTAATGGATAATTCTTTAAATCGCTTACTTTTTCAATATTAACATCTTTCATAATATTTTTATTGTAAGCAAAACAGTTATGTAATTTAGATAAAGTTACCTTTGTTACTTCTCTCTTACTATTAATAGGTAGTGTATCTACTATTAAATCTAAGTTTCTCATTTCCAACATTTCTACCATATCAGAAGTGGATTTACATACTATTTCGAATTTTATTCCAGGATATATCTTTCTAAAATCAGCTATATAGTTTGATAAGTAGAATACTCCAATATGTGATGGTGTACCTATTCTTATACAACCTATATTTAAATTATTTAAATTCTTTATATGTTCTTCAGCATCTTGTAATATATTAAATGCTGTAGAAATATATGAATATAATTCTTTAGCTTCTAAAGTTGGCTCAATTCCTTTACTATTTCTATAAAATAAAGTATATCCTAATTGATTTTCTAATTCCTTTAAACTGTAACTGATTGCAGGTTGTGATACATACAATTTATTTGCAGTTTTCGAGATACTTTTTTCTTCATATAAATAAAGAAATATCTTATATAAATTATAATCCGTATTCATACTGATCCCCTCGCGACATATTATATTATAGTTTTATATAAAAGTCAATTTATATAAATGATATTTATGAATAAATTTTATATATAATTAATATAGTTTAGTATGAAAAAAATAAAGATTTTTATAATTATATTGGCATTTTTACTTTCTTTTCCTATTCATTTTATATATGATATATTTCCTTCTTTTTTTACAAGTATAATAGCTCCAGTAAATGAAAGTATATGGGAACATATGAAAATTATTTATACCAGTATATTATTATCTAGTATAATTGAATATTTTATTTATAAAAAAAAGAGGTATGATACTAATAATTTTTTTATTAGTATACCTATTTCTTCTATTTTAGGAATAATATTTTATTTGGTTATATACTTACTTATAGATTTATTTATACCTCATAGTTTTTTTATAGCTATATTTATTATGCTTATTACTTATATTTTTTCTAACATTATTAGTTATATTATTTTAAATAAAAAAGAAATTCCTAATCAAAAAGAATTGGGAATCTCCTTAGTGCTAATTAGCTATATTGTATTTACTCATCTTACTTATTATCCTCCAAAAAGTTATATGTTTATTGATCAAATAACAAAAACATATGGCATTTAATTATAGAAAAAAGACAGTTTATACTGTCTTTTCTTTATGAACCTACACTTGAATATCTCTTTACTCCTAAATAGAATACTATAATACATGGTATTACATAGATAAATAATAACAATGGAGAGAATGCATATAGAATATTATTTTTCTTTCCTAATACATATAATAATGGATAATAGTTAACGAAAGCATATGGAATTATAAATGTAAAGAAATAGATAAATCCTTTACTAAATATTCCTATTGGATATTGAGCCATATGTTTACCACCATCTGTGAAGACATTTCTTACTTCTAGGCCTTGTACTGTTATAAAACAGTAGCTTGCTGCCAGTAAGAAAATACTAAAGAATATTATTGTTGCTGATAACATCATTAATAATAAGCAAATAACCTTCAATAAATTCCATTCTATATTTAAATGAGTCAATGCTATTACTAAGATTATTAATGCATGAAATAATCTAGATGTTTTTACAAAATCACTTTCATTATAAAGGACTTGAATAATAATACTTTTTGGTCTTAATAATAATCTATCAAAACCTCCTTGTATTATTAAGTCATCAAATTTATCTAATCCTCTTGCAAATACTTCGTTAAATGAATATCCAAATTGTATTATTGCAAAACATAATAATACTTCATATAACGTAAATCCTTTAATATTATTAAATCTTGAAAATAATGATAATATTACAAAGTAGTAAGAGAAAAATATTACTATTTGGGAGATAAAGGAGAAAATAAATGAGGTTCTATACTCTAATTCACTTTTTAAGTGAAGTGATAGAGCTCTCAAATAACATTTCATTTATCCTCCTTGTACAACTACTCTTTTCAAATTATAATTCATTAATTTATAACCAATTATAATGATTATAAATATCCATATTACTTGGATACCTAAACCTATTAAACCATTTTGTATATTTATATTTCCAACATATATTCTAAATGGTAAATCACTTACATATTGGAACGGTAAGAATTTTGATATTAGTTTTAAGAATGGTGGAAAAAAAGGAATTGGGACTACTAGTCCAGATAATAAATCGGCAATTACTACAAAGATATTTACTACTCCTTTTTCATTCATAGTAAATAAAGTTATTATTGGATATAATGTTGATAAAGCTATTATTAATAATGATCCTATAAATAGTGATACTATTGATAATATAAAAGCATTTAATGATACCGGTAAAGATAAACCTATTGGTTTTGGTAATAATAATGTTATTACTATTATTGGCATACTTCTTAATAATACATTGGAATATCTTTGACCTAATATTTTAAAGTACCACATATAAAAGAGATTTTTGGGTCTTATAAGTTCATAACTTATATTACCTGTTTTAATCATATTATATATTTCGTTATCCTTATAAAAGTTTGTTACTAGGGCAAAAAATGCTTGGTTAAGCCAAAGATATGAAGCAAGAGCACTCATTTCCATTGGCAGATGACCACTTCCTGATTTATAGAAGGCAAAATATACCATTATAAATACAAAACCAAAAAAGAATTGTGTTGATATACCTGCATATGCTGCTGCTCTATATTGTAATCCAGTAATAAATTTTAATTTAAAATAAGTTAAATAAACTTTCAAATCTTATAATCCTCATATAATTTTACTATTAAGTTATCAATACCTTCATTTTCAATATCAATATCTTCAATAGTTATCTTTTTTGATATTTTATTAAGTAATTCAGAAATACTTATTTCTTTTGTATCAATTACTAGATCATATCCTTCTTTTGTTTTCTTTTTACTTTTTAGACCTTTACATTTTAGTTCTAATTTTTCTTTTGTTGATATTGATACATTTTTTTCAGTATCATATTTGTTTTTTAATACTCTTAGATTACCATCATATAATACTTTACCTTTACCAATTAATATTATTCTTTTCGCTAAAGCAGTAATATCTGAGGTATCATGACTTGTTAAAATTATTGTTGTTTGTTTCTCTTTATTAAGTCTTTTTATAAAGTCACGAACCAGTTGTTTTGATACTGCATCTAAACCAATTGTTGGTTCATCTAGAAATAATATTTCTGGATTATGTAGTAGTGATGCCGCAATCTCACAGCGCATTCTTTGACCAAGACTTAATTGTCTGACCGGAATGTTTATGATATCTTTTAAATTTAGTCTTTCTATTAAATCTTCTTTATTCTTTTGATATTCTTCATCTGAAATATCATAAATATCTTTTAATAATAGAAATGTATCTTCTGTTGGTATGTCCCACCATAATTGAGATCTTTGTCCAAAGACAACACCAATTTTTTTGACGAATTTCTTTCTATCTTTCCATGGAGTCATACCATCAATTATACATTCTCCTTTATCTGGATTTAGAATTCCACTAAGTATTTTAATTGTTGTAGATTTTCCTGCACCATTGGGTCCTATATAACCTATGATTTCTCCTTTTTCGATAGAAAATGAAATATCTGATACAGCTTCTATATACTGATATTCTCTTTTGAAAAAAGATTTAAAAGCTTCCTTTAATCCACTCTTCTTTTTAGCAAGTTTAAAGGTTTTAGATATCTGTCTAACCTCGATGAATGACATTTTTAATTTCACACTCCTTCCCAACGCAAAAAAGCCACATATCACTATGGTGACCCATATGATATCTAGCTAAATTGCAAAAACGTCATTCATACATATATCATATTTTTTTAATAAATACAAGTGCTTTTTAAAAAAAATGTAGTTTTATACTACATCTTTTTATTTTGTATGTGATCTTTGCTCTTCTTCTCCTCTATTAACAACATGTTCTCCAAACATTTCTCCTAATTCATCTCTTCTATGATCAATGTTCTTACCACTTGTTTTATTCTTCATTGTTGTTTGAACATTCTTAACAAGTGCTAGTGAAGAAATTCCTGCTGCTAATGTTGTTGCTAAATCAGAAGGAAGTGATCCAATTGTTTGCATAAATGATGGACTTAGTAATGATAATGCATCAGCACTTTGGTTAACCGCTACAATCGCATTTCCAAAATCTACAAACGCATTTGGATGGTTAGCAAACCAGTCAGATGGAACAAGTGTTGCATCATATGCAAATGTATGTCCTTGAGCATATGCCTTAGAAGCATTATATAATGGTTGTAATGCATTGTTAACTGTTGTGCTTAAGTTAGCTTCTGCTTTTGCTAACATTTCAATTGCTTGAGTCTCAGTTATTGCTCCAGATTGTAATTGAGAAACTACACTTTGAATTTGATTTTGTGCTGATTCATATAAACTTTGAGCTTGAGCATGAAGGATAGCATCATCTGCACGATATGATCCATTAAAACTCCAGTCAGATTTATCAAGTATTCCTCTTTCTCCTGTATTAAATGCATCTCTAACATCCTTATTCATTTGTCCTTGTAAACCTTGAATTTCTGCTTGACGTTGTGCTTGAATATTTTGTACTTCATGTTGTACTGAATTATGATATTGTTGATTAGCTGCATTTGTTGAATTTATGTCATTATTTACTTGTTGTTGGAATTGTTGATCTTTTTGTATATGAGTTATAAGTCCATTTGCAATACTAACTGCAGCTGAAACTGTTGCAATTGTTGTAAATAAATCTCTAATAAATGGGTCATCTCTGTAATCCATTGCTTCAGCTATTGGTTGATACCATTTGTTTCCTGTACTTCTTTTACCAACAATACTGTTCTTAACTTCTGTTTCTTCATAGTAAATTTTTTCATAATCGATAAATGCTTTTACAAGTCCTTCATCATCTCCATATGCTTTTGCAGTATTGATTCTCTTTCCTGCATCTGCAAGTCTATCTTGTAATTCATTATCGAAATCATTCTGCTTACTAAATCTTAAACCAATGTAGTTCATCTTAGACTCAACTGCTTTAAAGTCTTCTTCTATTCCATGAACACCATTTGATAATAAGTCATCTGCTTGTTTTCTTCTATCTTCAATTATTCTTACGCTTTCTGCAGCAAATTTATATAATTCTCTTAATTTGTTTTGTAATTCTGCTTTTTTCTTTTCATTTTTTGTATTTGCTATTTCTTCTTTAAGTTTTTCGATTTCATCTGTTGCTGCAATTACTGCTAAATAATGTTGTTTAATATCATTATTTAATGCTTCAACTTTTCTTAATCCATATTCTCTTAATTTTGCTAAGATAATTGGATTAATTTGATTGTTCATATCTGAACGAAGATTTCTTCCTTTATAATGTTGCCATAGTACTTCTAAATCCTCATCAGTTAAGTTGCACTCTTTATTTTCTGATTCGCCATTTAGTCTTGCATTTATTTCTTTAGTTACATCTCTACCTCTCTTAGTTAATAGTATTTTAGATGCTACTCTTCTAAAGAATGTAATTCCTGCTTTTACAACTGCTGGTGCAAAGTGAAGAATATTATATAAATAATTTCCAGACTTTAATTCATCTTTAAATGATTGAGCCACTTTAATATTACTTGCTCTATATCTTTTTCCATCTTTTGCTTTTATATCAAGATCCTTAGTTAATTTTCTAATTACTTCTTGATAATGTATTTCAACTTTTGGTTGTTCTTGTTTTTTCTTAATATATACTGGCTTGTATATAACATTTATTTTTGGATTTTCACTTTGATGAGCTTTGTCATTGATAATTTTATTTTTTTCTGGAGATACTTTATAGCATTGCTTTCCTTGAATTTCTATTGGATCTCCTTCAGTTACTAATCCAAATTTATCATGTACTTCTTTTGTTGCATATAGTTGATCATTATCATCTACTGCTTTGAATATTACTACTGTTTCTTCTTCTACTGGTGGTTTTTTCTTTCCTAGATGAACATCTTTATATACTACAAAATATGGTGAAATTTCATTATCTTGATTATCTAGTAAGTATTTTTCTTCGTCTTCTGTTATTGCATAACATAATGCTCCATCTATTCTTACTTCTTCTATATTTTGTTCTAATCCGAAGAATCTTGTAAATGCTGCTTTTCTAATGTAAAGTTTTCCATTATTATCTAGGTCTCTGAAGATTGTAACTCTATCCTTTAAACCTCTTTCATCGTCGTTATCTTTATCATCTTCGTCTTGATTATCGTTTCCATCATCGTCTCCATGTTCATCACCATTTCCGTTGTTTCCTGTTCCTCCTGTTGGATGTGGTGGATTTGGTCCTGGTCTTTGCTCATTTCCATATGGCTCATCACCATTTCCATTGTTGCCATTATTTCCGTTGTCTCCATCATCATTACCACCATTATTTCCATTTCCGCCTGTTGGATGTGGTGGGTTTGGTCCTGGTCTTTGCTCATTTCCTAATGGTTCATCACCATTTCCGTTGTTACCATTATTTCCGTTGTCTCCACCATCATTACCACCATTATTTCCATTTCCGCCTGTTGGATGTGGTAGGTTTGGTCCTGGCCTTTGTTCATTTCCATATGGCTCATCACCGTTTCCATTGTTGCCATTACTTCCATTTTCACCTGTTGGATGTGGTGGATTTGGACCTGGTCTTTGCTCATTTCCATATGGCTCATCACCATTTCCATTGTTGCCATTATTTCCATTTCCACCAGGTCTTCCTCCTGTTGGTGTTAGTGTCTTTTTCTTTCCTAATTGTACTTCAATATATTGAATGAAATATGGAGATAGTTCATTATCTTGATTGCTTTCTAGATAATTAGCTTCTTCTTCAGTTATTTCATAACAAAGAGCTCCATTAATTCTTACTTGTTCAATATTTTGTTCTAAACCAAAGAATCTTGTAAATGCTGCTTTTCTAACATATAATTTATCGTTATCAAGGTCTCTAAAGATTGTAACTCTATCTCTAAATCCTCTTTCTTCAGGTTTGTCTTCTACCTCTTCGTTATTTCCTGGTTCATCACCATCATGTTCATGTGCACTTTCTGCGTATGCTGGTATTGCTATACGAGGTTCTCCAGATGGTAATCTTGGAGTATCATCTATTGTAACATCTCCATTATCTCCAGTTCCAGTATCGTCTCCATCTCCACCTTCTCCTGAAGATCCACCTGTTGTATTTTCTAAACCTGGATCTGGTTCCATATTTCTAAATGAGCTCCCATTTATTTGTCCATCTTTCTTTGCAGATGCTCTTGTAAATGCATCAGCAAGTCCATTTGATCCTCTTAGGGCATATGTTGTAATGTCCCCTTCTACAGTTCCATGTTGTGGTTCTAGAGCATCATTAATTAGTTTCATCTTACCTAGCGGATCTTTTCCAACGTGTCTTCTATTAATTTCTTCTCTAGATAAAGTTGCCTTTTCTTCTTCAAGTAATTCACGAGCTTCAAGTAATTTTGCTTTCATTTTAGCAAGTAATTCTTCTTTTTTTGCTTTCTTTTTTTCTAGTAACTTTAGTAATTGTTCATCTTTTTCGTCACTTGCCTCAAGTTGCTTTTCTATATCTGCTATTTCATCTGATATTTTATCAAAATCATTTGAGTATCTTTTATATACACCAAACGCATCATTTGATGTTTTCTTTTTCTTTGGTTTTTCTTCGCTCTTTTGTACTTTCACCTCATTGGTAACATCTTTACCGTCTTTGTCTGTAAATTTCCAATTTTCTTCTAATTCTTCTTTGGCCATAATATCATTTCCCGCCTTATTTTCTTCATTTTTATTTATCATATCTGCAGGTGCTTTACCAGGATTTTCTGGTGTTTGAGCTTTACCTGCTACCTTAACTGGTTCTCTACTAATAGTAATATTTATTGTTATATTTCCTAGAGAGTCTTCTGCAATCTTAATTGGTCTAGATGGCTCTTGCTGTTCAACTTTTTCATCATTGCTTGATAAAATTTGAACATTATCTAGTGGATTTTTCTTTTCTGCTTTTGCTATCATTTTAGCAATTGTAGATCTTGTTGCTGCTAAATCTGTAGTATTTTTTATTGATAAAACTGTTTCAATTATTTCTCTCATTGATTCTTCAGAAAATAATTTCTGACATTCTTCTCTCGTAATTCCGGCAATTGAAGCAAATTGAAGTTCTCTTTTTTCTTGATCTATTTGTTCTCTTAATTCTTGAATTTGTTTTCTAACTTCTTCAATATTTTTTCTTAGCTTACCTATTGCTTCGCTCTTTGTAATCTTTCTGCTTAGATAATCATCTCTAATTTTTCCGATTTCTTCTTCAGAAAGTGCTACATCATCCAATTCTTTTGCTTCTTTCTCTACAACGGCTTGGAGTTCTGCATATTCTTTATTTATTGCTTCAACGTAGTCTTCTATTACTTTGCTTATATCAAGGTATCTTGTGATAGCTGAGATAATTTCTTCTATTAAATCACTTTGTACTTTTCTAACATTGTAATTATCGATGCTATATTTCTTATCTAGCTCATTTACCTCTTTTTCAAATGAATTAAGATTATAATTATCATTTGCTGGTTCTATATTATTAATGCTTTCCATATATTTTTTTAAATCATCATTCATTTGGCTACTATAAGAATTTTCTATTTTATTTTCACTCATCTTCTTCACCACCTTAATTATACGCTTTCTTCGTCGATCTTTATTAAAACATCATTTACCATTTCTAATTCAGCTTCATCGGTGATATCTTCTAATTTATCTTCAGGATTAAATGGATTATAAGCAGATACATAGATATTTTTTCTACCATTTTCAGCAATACTATGATCAGTATACCCGATATATGATTTCATAGTATCTTCACTATCAAATGTAAAAAGAACATCACATTCTACCATTTTACCATCTTTTTCCACTTGGATTTTTTCGTTGTCTAAATCTAGTTCAAAGTCCATCTTTTTCCCTCCATCCTCTATATTGTCCTATACTATTTAATTTTATCATTCACAATAAAAAAAGTCAATTTTAAGATTAATGTTTTATCAACTTTTTATTGTGACATCAATCTTATCATTTGACTTTATTTTATCTTTGTTTTCTATAACACTAAAATGATATATAGAATAGTTTTTTTCTTTTGCTTTTAAAGATACCCCTTCTATTCTTGTTGATTCTTGATTCTTTATTAGATTATTCTCATCTTGATCTTTTGTTACTTTTATTATTGCTTTGCTTTCATTTGATACTAAAATTTGATAATCTACTTCTTCTTGATTAACTGTATTTTGTCTAAAATTAGATATCTTTATTGAGTATTCCTTATTCTTTTTTAGTTCTTCAAGATTTATACTCATATTATATGATGAATCCTTCTTTAATAATGGAACAACAACATTTGCTTCTTCCACCCTTTTTATTTTAGATGTTTGATATACTTTTACTCCTAGAAACACAACAATTGCTAGAAGTGCTACAAAGGCAAGATATAAGTAACTAATCTTATTGCTTGCTGTTGTTTGGTTTTGTTGTTCTATTGGTTCTTTTTTTGTTACTGTTTTTTTTGTTGATACTTTGGTTGTCTTTTTATTAGTTATTTTTTTAGGTTGTGTTTTCTTAGTTGTATTTTTTTTTGATGTGGTAGAAGTTCTACTTTTTTTATTTTTGTTTTGTTCTTTTTCCATTAGTATATCTCCTTATCGTATTTTTTCATAACCTCTTCACATTCTTTATTTTTTATTCTTTCTTTTTCTATTATTTTGTTTGTACCTGCTAAATACTCATATATAGCTTCATCTCTAAACCCGATATTTTCAGCATCAGTTCTTGTCGATGAATAATATACTTTCTTTATATTTGACCATATTATAGCTGAGAGACACATTGGACATGGTTCACAACTTGAATATATTGTGCAATCACTCAAATCATGCGTATTTAATATTTTACATGCTTCTCTAATGGCATTTACCTCAGCATGGGCTGTTGGATCATTATCTTTCAAGACAGTATTATGTTTAATAGAAATAATATTTCCTTTATTATCTGTAATAACTGCACCAAATGGTCCGCCATCACCAATCTTTGAACCCTGTTTTGCTTCTCTCGCTGCAAGGGTAATTAAACTATCATTCATTTTCTAACCTTCTTTTAATATCATCATTTATATTATCATATTTTTCTTTTTGTTCTTGATTTAATTTAGACATTAGAACTGCTTTATCTACATCTACATCTATTTCTGCATTCTTTTCTATTTTATCTACTTTTTTGACATCACCATTTAGTCTTATTTCACCGTCTTTTACAATCTTCATTGATAAGCTTTGTTCAACGGTATATGATTTATTACTAAGATAATCTTTATACTTTTTGGAATATACTATATCATAACTACTTTTTTCTAAATTAAGTGAGACATTCATCATTGTACTATTAATATCTCTATTGATTTTTATATTTCCAGCGTCATTATGATGATAATCAAAAACATTAATACTTATTTCTTTATTTGAAGCAGTAACATCGGCTGTATATTTCATATTATCATTTTCTGAATAATAGAACAGCCCTTTATTTGAATCTCCTTCATATGAATAAATTTTCTTTGAATCTTCTTTCATATATACTATTTCATATTTTAGGGGTTTATTTAAATATTTACTGCTATATATATTGATTGTGTAACTCTCATTTTTTTCTAATTTATCTATATCAAATTTTCTCTTTGAAAAGTCACTATCAACACTTTTCATTATGTTGTTAGCTCTTTCATCATCCTTGATATCTTGTAAGATACCATTCATAATACTATTAATTGTCTTGTTATTTAATCTGACAGATAATTGATTTAATTCTTCTTGATTATTATTTATTGTTGTTGTTTTTGTATATGATTCTGCATTTTTTCCTAGTTCTTCTGCTAAGGCATCCTTTAGAAATTCATACATGTAATCTAGATTTGATACAGTTGTTTCTCCTTCAGTAAAAATCTCAAAGTAATTATTATTTCCATCATTAATATAGTTATTTATGACGCTTTCAACAAAGTAGTATTTTGTTGAATTCTCAACTAAGTATTTATAATTTAGAACTTTTTCATTATTAATTTTTTCATCTATTGTTAGATATTGTTTTTTATCTTTTTTACTTTGGTTAAAAGAATATATAATATCCATTTTTGATAGATTATTTACTAGATTATTCTTTTTCTTATAATCGATGTCAGTTAATGATTTCTTTTTATATTCTTCACTTGCTATATTAAAATCTATTGAGCCATTTACTTTAAAATCATCACCAAACTGATACTTATTATCAATTTTAAATAAATCTTCTAGTCTCACACTTACTATTTCTATTCCTTCTTTGTATATATGCTTAGGGCTTGATAGTTTTTGAAAGTATAACCCTGTCTTTATAAGCACAATACCTAAAATAGCTATAAAAAGAAATGTTAGTACCCTTATTATTTTTTTCTTCATCTTACTACCTCATTTTAATTATATCAAAAAAGATATATAAGTCAAACTTATATATCCTTTACTATCAATGCTGTGTACTAATTATTCCAAGTTGTCCTTTTACTTTCTTTTCTTCCTTGTTCTGATTATTCTTATATGATACTTTAAGTCGTACCGTTGTTTCTTCATTTGGTTCTAGTATCTTACCACTTATATCTGTTAAGGTTATTTCAATTGGTGCTATCTGTTGCTTGTTATTTTTAACAAAGTCAGGGCTCATTAATAGTTCAACAATTTCTATTTCATTTGTTCCAGTGTTCTTTACATATATATCGTAGACTAATTCATCTTTTGGACTGAACAGTTCAAATGACATATCAATAATTTTACTATTTTTTGTTATTTCTAGCACTCCTTTTGGTTCTTTATTACTTCCTTTTGAAGAAGTAACTTTTTTTACCTTAACAAAATCAACATTAAATGTATTATCTCTTGTTTTCAAATTATTATATCTAACTGATACTGCTATGAAGCCAACCGCTAGTAAAACTATAGTAACAGATAATATTATTATAAGACTATTTCTAATATTAATTTTTTTCATTTACTTCACACTCACCTTCATAGACACTATCTATTGACCCTTTATAGCAATAGCTATACTTATAATTCTCTTCAAATTCAATATATGCATATATTCTTTTGTTTTTTACATAGTACCAACTATTTATACTTGGATAATATTTAGCATTATCATCTGCTGGAATAGTACTAATGATTAATCTGGTATCTTTCATATCCATATTTTCAATATTATTTGATTGAATATATTTTTCAATCTTTTTATAAACATTATTTGAAAATTTTTTTGAATTATCTTTATCCAAAACTATGTTTTTTAAATTATTATTAGAATTATTATTTATTAACTCTTTTGAATAATAATCTAATTCTGAAATCATTTTAGATTTTGATGAGGGCTCTACTCCTATTTTTTTGGACATCTCAACAAAATCACTTTCATTTTCAATAATATTTGTATTTATATTGTAGTATTTCAATATACTTAACAAACTGTCTTTGTATTTTATATAGTTATCATTATTATACCTTGTTACACTGATTTTAGAATCAGTTTTTAAGTAATTATTTTTAATAAATTGTTCAATTGACTTTTTATTTACAATATCATAGTTATTGTTTTCAATATTTTTATTATAAAGTACCAATGATGATGGTGATAAAAAGATAATATGATATATCTTTTCTTCATTATCTAATAAGTATATATAATCAACATCATCATTTATTTTTATTTCAATTATATTAGTACATTTTTCTGGATTTACTATCCTATCACTTGATCCAAATTGTTTCTTAAAATCTGGAATTAGTTCTTTTACTGTATAATAACCTACGGCGATAACAACAAACACTATTTCTGCTATTATTATTAACTTCTTTTCCATAATTATTACCTACTCTGCAGAAAATTTTGGTGCCAGAGTTAAATTAATCTCTAATCCAGTAGTTATTTCTGTTCCTTCTGATACTGATTGTTCAGTAACATATCCAACACCATCTAACTTTACTTTTATACCTAATTTTTGCAAAATATCTTTTGCTTCTTTTGATGACAATCCAACTACATTAGGTACTTTTATATTATTATCGTTTGTAATTAGATATATTGTATCATTTGTTGTTAATATTGAGTTTGTCTCAGGAGATTGTTTAATTACTTTAGCTCCTTCTCCTAATATTATGTAATGAATTCCATTTGTATCTAACTGAGTCTTAACATAATCTAGTTTCTTATTTGAAAAATTAGGTACTTTATAGTCTTTTATTTCCACTGTTGGTTGTTCACTATCATTGTTACCATAATATTTTGAAATATTATATACTATTTCTTTTACGGCATTACTTATTGGTTTTTGAGCACCATTTGTTGGTTTTTTTACTGATGCATAAATAATTATTTGAGGATTACTTTTTGGATAAATACCTGAGAAAGATGAAATTACATTCTCTTCTCCTTGGATGTATCCTCCACCTCTTTCATTAGCTATCTGAGCTGTTCCTGTCTTACCAATTAATTCTCCACTTTCAATACGATAGCCACTACCTGTATTACCTATTCCGTTTACTGTATCATCCATTAATTGGATCATCTTTTGAGTTGTATTTGATGAAGCTACTCTTTCAATTTCTGTTCTTTTATTTTCTAAGGTCACCTCTCCGGTTTCTGAATCTACTATCTTAGAAATTATGTATGGTTCTAATAGCATACCATCATTGGTAATTGGTGTCATTGCTTTTACATTTTGAACTGGAGTTGTTAGAATACCTTGACCAAATCCTGCATTATATATTTCTGTTTCGTATTTAAAATCTAGTTTTCCTGCATTTTCATTTGGAAGTTCAATACCTGTTCTTTTACCAAATCCTAGTTTTTTGAAATATTGTCTTAACATTAGACTGTTCATATGTCTATTAATTATATTAATTACACCTACGTTACTTGATAAAGCATATCCTTTATCAAAGGTAATATAACCCCATCCTGCTCTATTCCAATCTCCAATTTCTGTTCCATCACTTGTTTCATATATTCCTGATTTATATGATTCATTTCCATCATAAACTCCATTTTCCATTGCTGCCATATATGTGAATGTTTTCATTGTAGATCCCGGTTCATATGGTGTTTGACAGAATATATCAAGATAATTTGATACATCTCTAACATTGGGATCAAAGCTTGGATTTGATGAAGTACCAAGAATCGCACCTGTTTTAGCATCCATAATTGTTATGGTAAACCAATCCCAGCCATAACTTTGATGAGAATTATTTATAGCTTGTTCTATAAAGAATTGAATATTAGAATCAATTGTTAAATAGATATCTTTTCCTTGAATAGCATCTTTTTTTACTACTGGTGTATTTGCTATTTTATATCCTTTAAGATCTTTTTGATAAGTTATAGAGCCATCTTCTCCTTTAAGGATGGAATCATATTGTTTTTCTATTCCCATTTCACCTTTGATGGTAGAATTTTCATCATTTTCTGTTTTAGCATATCCTACAACATATGAAGCAAAGTTTCCTTTTGGATAATATCTTTTATAATTTTCAATAAAATCTATACCTGGTAGATTTAAATTATCTATTTTTGTTTTTGTTAATTCATTTAAAGCTTTTCCTTTAGCACCAAACTCTGTCTGATAGACTCCTTCTTTATTTAAATAATATAATACTTCATCTTTTTCCATTTCCAAGATTGGAGCAAGTTTTTCTGCGGTATCTTCTTTATCAACAACATGTTGGGGTCTTTTTTTATTTGTTGTACGCTTACTATCTAGGTAGGCAATTAACTTATATGAAGCTACATTTTGAGCTAATGTATCTCCATTTGATGAATATATTGTCCCCCTATTTGCAGATATAATATCTGTTTTTGTTGTTCTTTGGCTTGCCAATTTTTTTAGTTCTATTCCATCAATTTTTTTTGATGTACCTAGTTGTATAACTCTTCCAATCATAACGCAAAATAAAAGAAGAGATACAAATATTACTAGTTTTGAATATCTAATATTATTTTTTAATCTCTTCTTTTTCTTCATACTTTAATCACGTCCTAATAATACGTTTAGCTATCTTCAACTACTGTCTTGATATTACTATTATTATAACTCAATCCTTGTTGCTGTGCAACCTCTTGAATCTTTGTTAAAGATGCTAATTCATCTATTGTCATTGCAAGCGATTCATTTGTTTTCTTTTGAGCTTCTATTTCTTTCTTTTGTTTTTCTACTTCAAAATTTACTTTTGCTAAGGTTGCTTTTGAAAAAACTATTGATACTGGAGCTATAACAATCAAAAGTATAGCTAATGTATAAATTAGTTTTTCGAATTTTGATATTTTGACTTTTTTCTTAACTTTCTTCATGTTATCCTCCTATTATTTTTATTTTATTCTTTCGATTACTCTTAGTTTTGAACTTCTTGCTCTTGGATTGTTTTTTATTTCTTCTTCACTTGGCGCTATCGCCTTATTATATATTAACTTAAAGTCTGGTAAATACTCTTCTGGTATATTTGGCAGACCTTTAACCCTATCATCAATTTTACATTTTTCTTTAAAGATGTTTTTTACTAATCTATCTTCTAGTGAATGGAATGTAATTACTGCAACTCTTCCTCCTACATTTAACATATCTAATGCTTTATTAATTGCTGGTTCGATTACATCTAATTCATGATTTACTTCTATTCTTATTGCTTGAAATATTTGTCTAGCTGGATGTTTATCAATTCTAAACTTCATTGGGACAGCTGTTTTTATTACTTCTACAAGTTCTAGTGTTGTTTCAATTGGTTTTGATTCTCTGTATTCAACTATTTTTTTAGCAATATTATTAGCAAATTTATCTTCTCCATATTTAGTAAATATTCTTGATAATTCTTCTTTAGAATAATTATTAACTACTTCATATGCAGATAACTCTTGGTCTCTATCCATTCTCATATCAAGTTTTGCATCATTATGAAATGAGAAACCTCTTTCTTCATCATCTAATTGAGGAGATGACACCCCTAAATCAAACAACGCCCCATCTATCTTATAGACTCCAAGGTTATTTAATTCTTCTTGGAGATGGACAAAGTTGCTCTTGATGATAGTGAAGTTAGTACCGATCTTTTTTAAGCGATCGGTACTATGCCGAATTGCTTCACTATCCTGGTCAAAGGCGAATAAGTGCCCCGTTTTTATTCTTTCCAAGATGTTACTACTATGTCCACCATAGCCTAGAGTTGCATCTACTATAATACTAGATTCATCTAAATTTAGGGAGGAAATAGATTCTTCTAGCAAGACGCTTATATGTTTTTCCATTATAGACTCACACTTTCGTTAAATAAATTCTCGGCTATGTCTGACATACTGTCTTTATTAGAATTGAAGAAACTATCCCAATCTTCTTTAGACCAGATTTCTAGACGGTCACCAGTTCCAATTATAACACAATCTTTAGTTAAATTTGCATGATTTATTAATGGAGCTGCAATATTAATACGACCTTGTTTATCCAATTCTACGTTTGTAGCGCCTGACATAAAGAAGCGATTAAATATTCTCGCATCTTTTCTGGTGAATGGAAGTGAATTTAATTTTTCACAGATTTGATTCCAGTTTTTATTAGGGTAAACAAAAAGGCAAGATTCTATTCCTCTTGTAACAACAAAGTTACTGCCTAGTTCATCTCTAAACTTGGCTGGAATAATAATTCTTCCTTTGTCATCAATTGTATGATGATACTCTCCTATAAACATGTTATCAATCCCCCACTTTTCACCACTTTCAACCACTACTTAACTATATATTAATAAAAAACAAAAAAAAAGTAAATATTTTATATCTACTTTTTTATGTGTTTACGTTAATTTTACAAGTTAATTTTCATATCAATAATTTTTATAATAATTAATATATATTTACATTAGAAATCAAATGACTATAATATTTATATGAGGTGATTATATGGATAAAAAAATATTTAAATTTTATGAACTTTATACAGAACATGGAACTCTTTATGTATATGAAACATATAAAGATGGAGAGGGTTCATATCCTGAGACAAGAGAATTTTTTACAAACGAAGTTGCTCAAAGAGGATATGATACTTTAGTGTTTAATGATGGGAAATGTTCATTTAGAACTAGAAAAAGAGACTATGAAGGATATGTTTCTGAAGAGTATATGAAGGAACTTGAACCTTATGAATTTTATAAAAACATTGAGTTTTATGTTTCTGCTGAGGCCGGTTATAAAGAAATGAAAGATAGAACTTATAGCATCTTCAGATTAAAAGAAAAACACGGAGACGGAAAAGTTATTATTCCTCCACAAGAACCTTCTTTAGAAGAAAAGAATACTTTAGCATTACAATTATTAAAGAGATTTGTAAAATAAAAAAGTAGTTTATCACTACTTTTTTATATTAAACTTTTTCTTGTAAATGTATCCACATCTTTGTCAATATAGACATCTATTACTCCCTTATTTACAATTTTGATAAATCCAAGGCCAGAAATTGCTAAGTCTTCATCATATTTCATATTATAAGTTATCTTGTTTTTATCTTTTAATTCCTCATTGTTAAATAAGTTTAACAATCTTCTTACTTTTAAATCATTAGATATAAATACAGTAAAGCTATTTCTATCACCTTCTACATAATCAATTCTAACCAAGTCTTCTATAATAATTGACTGATTTTTTCTTAACTGGTATGTACGTGGTTTTATTTCTTTTTTAGCAGATATTTTTTTTACCATATCAGGTGTGACATGATTTAGAATTGATCCTGCATCTACTAATCCAGGTGTGTCTATTAAATTTAAATGTTCATTTATTTCAATATTTACCATATTAAGCGTTGTCGATGGTAATGGGCTCATTGTTAATTCTTGTGGATTATTGGAATAATTTTTAATTAATTTATTTATTAAACTACTTTTTCCAGCATTGGTATGACCTACTACATACACGTTTTTACTTGTTTGAAAAAACTTTATTCTTTTTAATAGGTAATCAATATTATAATTTTTTTCTGTACTAATAACAATAATCTCTTCGAAGTTAACATCGATATTAGCAAGATATCTTTTTAATTTTTCTTCTTTTACTGATTTTGGTAATACATCCATCTTATTTAAGACAAGTATCATTTTATTTGGAATAATTGTTCTTATTTCAGAGATGTTTTTTTCTAGATTTAATAAATCTGTAATGTAAATAACCAAGTCTTTTGTTTTACCTACTTCTTTTAATATCTCTATATATTCAGAATTAGATTTTGTTATTACTTGATATTCACCATAATTTTTCATTCTAAAACATCTTTGACACAAATCATTTTCTAGATTTGTTGTATATCCTTCTTGAAGAAGATTTTCATCTTGAAGAAGAACTCCGCATCCTTTGCATCTCTTTTCATTATTCATAATAATTACCTCTCTTGAATATACCCTTTTTATTATATTTCTTTATTATTATATTTTCTATTATTCTATTTATCTTTGTTACTTTTAAATCTTTTTTTCCCAGTGAATCTACAAGTATTGTCATAATATTATAGTTCTTCCCAGAAAATACATCAGTAAGTAGTTGATCTCCTATAATACATATTTCTTCTTTTTCTAAACTATATTTCTTTTTTATCTTTCTTAACCCAAAACTGGTTGGTTTAAAACTCCATGGATATCCTTCTATATCTAATTCCTCTAAATAAGGAGATAGTCTTCTTCTCGTATTATTCGTACATACTACTACTATAAAATCCTTCTTTAATTTTTTTACTAAGTCAATTGATTCTTTTGGACATGATTTATTTATTATTAAGCCTAATGTATTATCAAGGTCAAAAACAAGGCATTTAATGCCTAGTTTTTTTAATTTATTGTAATCTATTGAATATATATTCTTATAATACTTGGTAGGTTTAAAATAACTCATACAATCACTCCTACACGTTTATTATATATTATTTTGGATTGTTTGTCTAATTAGATTTTATTCTTACTACTAAGTACAAAATCACCATAGTTATGATTTATAATTGTATGACAGTATTCACATTCTGTTAAGCCTTTTTCTACATCAGCGCCACAACTTGGGCATACAACATTTTCATCAGTTTTTTTAGCAATAAAATTTAATACATATTTATTATTAATCTTGTTTTCACTGTTTCCTCTAGTAACATTACCTGTTTTACTATCTATTACATAATCATAGAAAGATGAATCTAAAAACATTTTAATTATTATTATGTCATTTTCTTTTATTATTCCATTTATATTATACTTGTTACATTCAAAATCTCTCATTATATTTTGACCATTATTTTGTTTTAATACTTCCAAATCTGATCTATAGGAATTATACAATTCATTTGTGCAGTCTTTTTTTAAAGTATTATAGTCAAAATTCATCCAGGCAACTTGAATATCAACAAATTTATTATATAAAATCTTTAATAATTGTTCCTCAGTCATATCAGGTAAATACTTTTTAATTTCAATATCTGCATCTCCAACTTTTGGTTCATATGATTTAATTTTTGTTTTTCCCCCATTATTATTTGAGATAATCACTATAATAATTATATTGATTAACAATATAAATAATAAAATTATCATTGCTTCGGTAGATGAACTAGAACTCGAACTTGTTCTATAACTAGATGTTCTGCTGGAACTATTGTAATCATGATCCCAACTATAATCATTATCATAACTCGAACCACTATCATAACTTGAACCACTGTCATAACTTGAACCACTGTCATAACTAGTATCCCATCCTGAATCAGTTAATACTACATTAGGATTACCTGCTATGGTTGATATTGCTATTCCAAAAAGAAATATTCCAATTGTACTTAATAAACCAATATATATTTTTTTCATTTCTACACCTTTTTATCTTATTTCATCTATATAATAATCTATTTCTTCAAGATCATATGTTCTTCCACAAACTGGACAAATACCACTATAATTAATGTCATATGTAGTACCACATCCACGGCATCTGTTTGTAACTAGTTCACTATTATTTATTTTCTTTTTAAAAATAATCAATTTAGAAATATGTATTCTATTGTTAGTATCACCACCTACAATAGCTCCACTATTCTTTTCCTTGGTATATCTTAAACATTGTATTTCTACGTCAGCAAATATTTTATAAGAATTTAATACTTCTTTAATGTCATAAATGCTTGTATTTACATTTATTTCATCATATATGATTTGACAGTTTTTAGAGGCTGCCTTTTTTATTTGTGTTTCAATTTCATTATATACTTTATCACTTATAAAATGATCAACATGTTCTAATTCATTTAAAGTAATTGCATTATATAATCTTTTTACCATATTATTTGCCTTAGAAATAAACAATTCACTACTAAATGTTTTGTCTTTTTGTACTAATTCTTTTACATCCATTTTCTCACCTTAATTATTTACTCTTTGAGTTATCATTTCTGTATCCATTGTTATTTTTTCAAATCTATAGCCATTACTTTTTCCATATTTTATAATATTTCTTAAAGCATCTCTTGTATATGGTTTTATATCGTGCATTAAAACCATATTAGCTCTATCTGTTCTTAAACTATTTACAACGTTTGAATATACTACATTTGGATCCGTTGTATTACCGGCATCTCCTGAAGATATATTCCAATCATAATATTTATATCCCCTATTTAGAACCTCTTGTGTTAATGTTGACATTATTCCATTTGAATATCTTCTACTTATTGTATTGCTTGCTCCACCAGGGAATCTTATTATTTTTGATTCATATCCAGTTATATTTTTTACTCTATCTTGGACTCTTTTTAAATCATTAAAATATGAATCAACTGATGCATATACAATTGAATAATCGTGCGATGCTGTATGAAGAGCAACGGTATGTCCCTCATCATATTCTCTTTTTATTAATTCATCTGGTCCTTTACAAGTAACAAAGAAGGTTGCTTTTACTTTTTCTTCTTTTAATATATCTAATATCACATTTGTTGTACCATCGTTTGGTCCATCATCAAATGTTAAATAAATAACTCCTTTGTTATCAAACACTACAACTTTTCTTGATACTGTCGCTGTGTTTCCTGCAGCATCTGTTGCGGTATATTTTAATTCATATGTCCCCTCTGCTTGAGAATTTACACTACCATCAACTTTAACCTTTACATCTTTATCGCAATTATCTGTTGCCTTATAACCAGAATCTACAAATTCATCTCCAACTAGAAGTGATACTTCACTTTCTCCTTCTAAAGTTATTACTGGTTTTTCTATATCCTTATATACTATTTTCTTTGTAATTACTGTCTTATTCTTGCTTGAGTCTTCTACAGCATAAGTTATTTTGTCCTTACCAATTTTCACTTTTATTTTCTTTGTTAAATCGCCATCATAGTTATCTGTTGCTTTAACATTTTCTTTTTGTGGTTTTGCATCAGGGCACACATACATATCTTTTTTATCTATACTTAGTTTTGGTTTTTCAGTATCACTTACGTGAACATGTCTTGTTATTTTTCTTTTAAACAATCCTTTTCCTACTGTATAAGTTATATCATAGTCTCCTAATTTGGTAGTATTTACTTTTCCATCTATAGATACTTCATCAGTAATATCTTTTCCTAAGAAACTGGCAGTATAACCACTTTCTTTATATTTATCTTTATAATTTAGAGTTATTGTTTCTTCTCCCCTCAAATCAATTTTTGGAAATAAATAATTATTTACTAATACTATTCCACCAAAAAAAACAACTAAAAGGAAACTCCAAAACACAAAGTTTCTATTAATTCCATAATATTTCATAATACCACCTATACCTCTATTATTAATTATAGATTATTAATTTAATTTTGTAAATTACTAAAGTCTCTTGTCTTTTATAAATTCTCTTAATAGTTTTGTTAATGCTCTTTTTTCTATTCTGGAAACATAGCTTCTGCTAATTCCAAGTCTTTTTGAAATGTTTTTTTGAGTAAGAGATTTTTTATTATCAAGGCCATATCTATCTATTATTATTTCTCTTTCTCTTTTTGTTAATACATTTAAATATTTAATTAATAGATTAATATTATCTTTTAATTCTATATCATCAGAAAAATCAACAGCTTCCATCTTAATTACATCAAGTATCTCTATAGGGTTACCATCCTTATCATAACCTATTGGCTCATTTATTGATATATCATTCTTATATTTATTGTTTTTTCGAAAATACATTAGTATTTCATTATCAATACATCTTGCACAGTATGTAGTTATTTTTACATTTCTATTTTCCTTATATGTATCTACCCCTTTAATAAGGCCTATTGTTCCTATACTTATCAAATCATCATTATCGATATATTTAGAATCATATTTTTTTGCAATATGAGCTACTAATCTTAGATTATGTTCTATGAGTTTATTTCTTGAATTTTTATCAACATCTTTTAATTTTATGCATTCTAATTCTTCATTTTCTGATAATGGTTCTAGAAATGCATCTTGAGAATAACTTCCTCTAAATAATATTAAACTTCTAATTAAATCAAATAAAAACATATAATCACCTAGGTAATTATATGCTTTTTATCCTTTTATTTTGCTTAATACTGTTTTTATTGAATCCTTTAGTAATTGTCTATTTAAAAAATAGGCATCTATACAAACTATTATTAAGCTTACAATATTTAAATAAACATTATTAATATAATAACTTATACTAATTAGGGTAAACATTAAGAATACTTTTACTAATAACATTTTACTTATCTTAATATTTACATACTTTTTTAAATCAAAATGTCTATATATAGCCATTACCATATAGGATACCATTGTTGATAAAGATGCCGCAAATAAACCAATATATTTGATAAACACTACATTTATTAAAATATTTATAACTGCACCTAAAATTGTCGTTGATGCAACTTGCTTGGACATTTTCTTTGCCAGATATATTTGACTATAAAGACAGATTGCAACATTGAATATTGTTCCAACTACTAATGGTGGAATATATAAGTATGCATCATGATATTTTGAATTAATCATTATTGGGAAAATGAATGGCATACAGGCTAACATTCCAACTCCTAATGTTGAGAACAATCTAATAATTGTATTTGTTATATCTGAGAAGAATTCATCTCTATCTTTACTATTAATATGAAGAGATGCTGACTCACTCCAACTTAAATTAAAGATACCAGTTAAGCTTGAAATGATTGTTGGAAATTTATTACTAATTGCATAAAGTCCATTGAAGCTTGCTCCTAAGACAATTGAAATAATACTTCTATCTGAGACATTTACTATCCACCAACTTATTCCATTTGGTACTAGTGGAATTGAATATTTATACATTCCTTTTAATAATTTATGATCGACTTGTTTTAAATCTATCATTTTATATAATTTCAGTCTTAAGAAAAGATATAAAGAACAAACTCCATTTGCTAGAGCCATTGAAATTATCATTCCTTCTGCTTGCATATGACAAAATATAATTAATATTATATTAGTAATTACAGTTGTTAATCCTGTCAGTATACAACTGATTGAAAAGTCCGTTATCTTTCCTAATCCTCTTGATATTTGTAGGAAATTACCTGATAAAACACAGACAATAATATCAATTAAAATAATAAATCTGAATGGTATATGGACAAATGATGTTACTATTAAAAATAAGATACTAAATATTCCTAGACTCAAGAATAAAATATAAAAGTCATTACTGATTAATTTTTCTGTTTCTTTATCTTTTCCTCTAGAATCTATTAACCATCTAAAGATACTCATCTCTAATTCTAATGTAATAATGGGTACTAATAATGTTACATAAGTTTGAATTAAATCTACAATTCCATACTCACTAGTAGCAAGATATGCAGTATATAATGGAAGTAATAAGAATGATATTAACTGAGTACATACTTTACCAAAAAAGATAATTATTGTATTTTTAGCTAGCTGTTTTTTCTTGTTCATACTTTTTTCTCCTTATCTTATAAAATAAATAATAAATATATATTCCAATAAATGATCCTGTACTATCTAGTAATACGTCAGTTATTTGTCCTGATCTACCACTTACAAATAATTGATGCAGTTCATCACTACATGCATATAGTATTGCAATAATAAGCGCAATTAATATTGCTTTTATATCCAAAAGCCTATATTCTCTTACTAGTGAAATAAGACTTAGTCCTAAAATAAAATATATTGTAAAATGAGCACTTTTTCTTACAAATACTACATATTTATTTATATATTTTGTTTTTTCTTTTTCTGATAGATTATGTCCTACTATAATTCTTGTAAATCTTATTATTACTCCATCACTCTTTTTATTTGATTGTTGTTCATTGTCTGAAGAAAAAGAAAAAATTGTTATCATACACAGTAATACTATGATTATTTTGATTATTTTCTTGTACATCTTCTCACCTTATTTTAATATATCATAATTTATAATTATTATCCACGAATGTCTTGGATATTATATCATATTTTCATTTATTATACATTAAAATTATGGAATAACCTTGATATGTTGTTTTTTTTAAGATAAAATTATTATGGTGATAAGATATGAGAACAGTTGTTTTTGGTGCATGTACTGACTTAGGTGTACATATTGATGGTGCTAGCTTAGGTCCTGTACAATTGATGAATGATTTAAAGACTTTTTATAAAGGTGAAAGCGAAGTTGTTGAAGCAGATAAATCTATAATAAAAAGTAGGAATTTGTCAGATAGAAAGAAAAATGAATATGAAATTGAAAGTTTTAACCAAGAACTTTATAAAAAGATTGTAGATAAAATTAAGGAAGAATGCTTCCCTATTGTAATTGGCGGAGATAGTTCTGTTTCTATTGCTTCTACTCTTGCTTCAGCAAAAGCAAATGTTGATGTTGGACTGATATGGATTGATGCTCACTGTGATTATCATACATTTGAATCTACTACTAGTGGTAATATATGCGGACTTTCATTAGCTGCTGTCAATGGATATAAATGTAATGAATTAAGATCTTACTTTGATGGAAAGATAATTCAGCCTTCTAAAACAGTTATCATCGGTGGAAGAGAACAAGATGATAAGGAAAAGGATAATGTTAGATATTCCGGTGTAACAATATTTACTGATAATGATATCAGAGAAAAAGGTATTGAGGCTGTACTTGATAAAGCATTTAAAATTGCCAACTACAAAACAAAAGGAATTCATGTTGTTTTTGATATAGATATTATTGATCCAGATATTTCTCCTGGTGTTTCCTCTCCATCATTTGATGGACTTACAGAAGAAGAAGCAATGGAGATTAATGCATACTTAGTTAAACACATTAAAGATATTCTATCTTTTGATTTAGTTGAATTCAATCCTCTTAGAGATGTAGATAGAAAGACAGAACAAATTGCCTTAAATATAGTTACTCAGATAATTGTTGCTGCTGAAAGAAAACAAAAATGGGAACAAAGAACATATTACTAATATGTTTTTTTGTGGACTTTTTCAGTATTTTTTGATATAATATGGCTTGATTTTTGATAAAGGGGAATTTGTATGAAAAAAAGAAAAGATTTTATTGCAGATATTTTTTATTCTATGAAAATTTCAAAAAAAACTTTTTACAGACATGTTGAGAATATACTTACTTCTAAACAACTTGAAATATATAATATGCGTTTTGATAAAGATGGTAATATTAAGATGTCTGCTCAGGAAATTGCTGATAAATTAGGAACAACAAGACAAGC
>CACXJP010000008.1 GCA_902768065.1 uncultured Erysipelotrichaceae bacterium | reverse complement strand
CCAGTTCCTCCAGTTATTTTTGGCGAAGTACTGCTTGATACATAATGTACATTAAAATATCCTGTATCTTCCGGAACGCCTTTATTGTTCTTACCTGGATTTGTTGGATAATAGCTATTTGTCTTTCCATTATTATTTGATGGATTATTCTGACTTTCATCTGCTATTTTAATATTGAAAAAGTTAACCGGATTCTTTTTGGTAAAAATCAATGTTGCTGTAACAATTGTATATCCAATCATTAATATTATTATTGCTACTAGAACAAATACTTTTAGTTTATTTTTTGTATCAATTTTTCTCATATAATCACCCTTTATATTTTCCTACTTTCCATTTTAAAAGTATTGTTTTTATCTGGGATTTGTCTTGCATTACATCTTGGACATACTTCTTGTTGATTTATAAGTTGACCACAATTTTTACAATATTTATGTTTTTGATTTCTAATTTGATTATTTGATAGTGACATATCTTTTAATGTTGATATTGATATAAAATACATAAATACAATAAATGCTGCGAAAACAATTATTAATATTTTAAATCCTGAAAGTAAACAAAAATCATATACTCCATGGATAAATGCTGGCATAATTATACTTAGCAATAATTGTTGTCTTTCTTTCCTTTTGTTTCCCTTCATTGCATATTGTTTTGCTAAACTAAGATGGTGTCCCATGAAGATTGCATCGCAGGCATGACTTGGTACAGCACATAGTGCTCTTACAATTGCTGTAGAAATACTGTTACTTATTAAAACATAAAGAATATTTTCAATAAATGCAAATCCTAATGAAACAAATACTGCATATACTAAACCATCATATACTTCATCAAACGATTTATTATGATATCCTATAGCATAAACCATAAACCATTTTGATATTTCTTCTACCAATGCTACCCCAACAAATGAATATATAAATGTTTGATATATATTTTTTGAAGATGTTGGGGAGAAAACACTTGCAAATGTTTCTAAGTGTCCCGAAACAAATAAGACAATCCCACAAGAAATAAATCCTGAGAGGAATAATCTTAATAGAAGAAAAAATGGTTCTTTGTTCTTATCGTTATAATAGACAAAAAGTAATATTATTATTATTGGGAAAATTGCTAAAAACAATAATACTGACATATTCCCGCTTACAACTGTCATCGCCATCTCTCCCTTTACCCTATATAAATTATTTTATAACAATATTTCCAGTTTGTAAAATAAAAAAGAAACATTTATAAAAATGTTTCTTATCTTCAAAATGGTGTCCGCGAGGCGACTCGAACGCCTGACCGATCGCTTAGAAGGCGATTGCTCTATCCAGCTGAGCTACGCAGACATAACTCCGTTGACAAATAAGATTATAATATAAAAACACTTTAATTACAAGTGTTTTTTACTATTTATGAATTATTTTTAGATTATTATCATTTATTTTAAACATTACTGATGAAACATTATAATTATCAAAGACTGAATATGCTATTTCATATAGATTGTAATCTAATGTTTTGTCATCATCATTTAAAAAACTATTAAAATTTAAAAAATAAATATCATTTTCTTCTGCATAGTCTATTAATTTAATATTATTATTCAAATAACTAATTAAATTATCATTACTATTTTCTTTTAATTCTTCTATTATTACCTCTATTTTTTCCCTATCATCATTTAAGTATTTTGTTATAGGAATATAATTGTTATCATTTGATAAATAGTATATTATTACCTCATTAATATTTTTTCTATTATCTATTTCATATTCACTATTTATGGGTATTTTATTATCTAATAGATAATCATAATTATTTAGATAACTCCCTTCTATTTTTAAATTTACTTTATCAATTGATTTTATATCTAAAAGTGATCTTACAAGACCTGGTATTACAATATCTATATTATTCTTTGTGACATCTTTTGATAAATTTAAATACAAAATATTATTTTTAACTTCTAAATCTAATATTTCTGTATTACTAGGAATATATCCCTTGTAATTTGATTCTATTTTTTTATTATTTTCTTTCAAATAGTTTATTATTTCTATTACTTGGTTCTTTGGTTTGTCTTTATCTAAAAAAATATCTACTTTTGTTAGATAATTATCTTTATTTAATAAGTAAATTGAATTTGATTTCATATTGATGATGTTTTCAAGTTCTAGATTTGTCCTTAGAGTGTTGTCTTTGATACTAGTTATTGTCAATATAGAAATTAGAATGAAAGTTGTTAATGTTGTATAAAAAAGCTTTCTTACTATTTGCATACTATCACCTAAATAATTATATGAAAAAGCGTACTTATTTAGTACGCTCATATAGACAATTCTTTTAGTTTTATTAATTCTATTACTGTTGCTGCCCTTCCCTTGGTTCCAAGTTTTTGCATTACATTGGATATATGGTTTCTTACTGTTTTTTCACTTATTCCTAATTTATGGGCAATATCTTTGGTATTATTATTCTCAATCAATAGACAAAATATTTCTTTTTCTCTTGGAGTTAAAATGTAATTCATTTAAAATCACCTATAATATATTATGAATAATATATATTTGTGTTTAAGTTATATACCTATTTTTTTTGGAACTTTACTACAATATTCATTTTTTCTTTATACTCTTCTTGGATTGTTCTCATTATACTATTAGCAAGCTTTCTATCATGCTCATTTGAAATACAAATAATATCTATATTTCTATTATCTATTTTTGTATAACAATCTAGATCAAAATTTTTCTTTAATTTCTTTTCATATTTTTCTTCTTTACCTTGTAATTCATTATAATACTTTAGTAATTCATAAGTATTATTCTTTTCTTCTGTAGTTAAATTATTACTTGTTAGAGTGTTTTCTAGGGACTCTATTTTTTCTTTTCTAGATGTTTCTTTGCTTACTCTTAGTGTTTCTAGAGGAGATAATTCTTCTTTTACTTCTGCGACTACTTGTTCTTCATTATTCTTTACTTTTTTATTTACTTTTTCTAATACATCATTAGGTATTGTGACATAGTATATTCCTAAGATAAGTATTAGACTAAATAAAGTTATAAACCATAGATTCTGTTTATTTAACATATTAGCCTCCGTTCACTAATATATATGAAAAAAAATATAGAATATGCATTCTATATTATTCTTTCTATGGCTTTCATTAATCCTAATTTTCCATAGTCATATGTTAGGGAACCTTGGAAGTATGCAATATATGGTTCTCTTAGTGGTCCATCACAGGATAATTCTATTGATGATCCTTGGGTAAATGAGCCACTTGCCATTATTACTTGATCTTCATATCCTGGCATATCTGATGGTTCTACTATAGCATTAGAGTCTATTGCTGATCCTTGTTGAATTCCTCTTGTAAATTCTATTAATTTATCTTTATCTCTAAAAATAATATTTTGGACAATATCTACTCTTTCTTCATTATATTTTGGTTCTACATCATATCCTAACTCTTCTAATACTTTTGATACTAAAATTGCGGTTTTTAGTGCGGATGATACTACTGATGGAGCAAAATATATTCCTTGAAGTATTTGTTTATTTATTCCTAGGGATGGTCCTACTTCTCTTCCTTCTCCAGGTAGAGTTAGACGTTCTCCACATAATTCTATTAAATCATGTCTTCCTGCGATATAGGCTCCATTTGGAGCAATTCCTCCACCTAGATTTTTTATAAGTGACCCTACCATAATATCTGCACCTACTTCAGTAGGTTCTTTATCACTAATCATTTCACAATAACAATTATCTACCATTACAATGATATTATTATCTATTTCTTTTATTAATTTAATTACTTTTTCTATCTTATCTATACTTATACTTTTTCTGGTTGAATAGCCTTTACTTCTTTGGATTTCTATTACTTTTACTTTATTTGTAGTAATATATTCTTTTATTCTATTGTAATCAAAATCATTATCTACTAAATCTATCTCATCATATTTTACCCCAAAGCTTTGTAATGAACTATCATTTTCCTTAATACCAATAACTTCATGTAGAGTATCATATGGTGTTCCAGAAACACTTAATAATAAATCATTTGGTCTTAATAGTGCAAAGAAGCATACTGTTAAGGCATGAGATCCTGAGATAAATTGATTTCTAACTAATGCATCTTTTGAACCTAAGATATCACTAAATACTTTTTCTATTGTATCTCTTCCTAAATCATTATAGCCATATCCTGTTGTTTCATTAAAACATGATTCTGAAACATTATTTTTATGGAAAGCATTTAATACTTTTAGACTATTTATACTACATCTTTCATCTATTTTCTTAAACTCTTCCTGACACTCTTGTTCACATTTATTAACTAAATTAACAACATTTTCACTTATTCCTAATTCTTTATACACAGTAATTCCTTCTTTCTGTTAGTTGTATTTTCCTCCATCTATCCTAATTATTGAATCATTTACATAATCAGCATTTGATGATGACAAGAAAACTACCATTTTAGCTATTTCAATTGGCTCTGCAAATCTATTAAGAAGTATTTTTTTCTTTTCTTTTGCTATTTGCTCTAGACTAAGTCCCTTATTCATTGGTGTCTTTACCCAACCTGGACAGATACAGTTTACATTAATAAATGGAGCAAACTCTCTTGCAAAATTATGTGTAAGAGATATAACCCCTGCTTTTGATGCATCATAATCACAACTTTCTGGGTAATATGTATCAATTGCATTTGTTGAAGAAATGTTAATTATTTTCCCTCTTTTTTGATTTAACATTACTTTTCCGGCATATTTGCTACATAGATATGTACCTATTAAGTTAACATCTAGTACTCTTTTAAATTCTTTAATATTCTTATCTAACAAAAGACTATCTCTTGATACACTAGCATTATTTACTAGAATATCTAATCCTCCAAAATGATCAGTTATTGTATTAATCATTTCTTCTACTTCATCTTCTTTAGAAATATCACATTTTATTGTTAGAACTTCTACATTATAATTTTCTTTAATATGTTTTTCTAAATCTTTTGCTTCTTTCTCGTGATGACAGTAGTTTATTATAACATTTACACCTTTTTTTGCAAATTCTTCTATACAACTTGCTCCTATGCCTCTATTGCTTCCAGTTACTAAGGCAACTACTTTACTCATATTATCAACTCCATTATTCTTCTTTTGTATTTTCTAGAAATGCATTTAAGATTTCTTCATCTTTTATTTCTACTATTGTTGAGTCCAAACTACCATTATTTACGTACATAAGTGTAGGAACTACTATCTCATTTTCTGTAATAGATAATGCTTGTAAGAACTCTTTATACTGTTTATCTTTATCTATATTTATTTCATAATATTTAACATTATTTTCCTTTAATACTTCCTTTATTCTTTTACAAGTTTTACAACTATTATCATCTACTAATACATATAATGATTCATTATTGTTTATCTTTGTTATTACTTCTGAAGTATGGGGTAAAAACTTATTGTATATAAATATTATAAATATTGTAGAAAATAATAATAATACTAGTATTCCTACTCCAAGTCTTTTAAATAATGCAATCAATTCTTCATCATCTGTGTGCATAGTCCACCTCTATTTTAAAGTTTTTCTTTCTTCTAATTCTTTTTTCTTTTTTTCATATAATTTTCTTGACCACCCAAAGACAGGATTGAATTTTCCATCACTAGTTATTAATTCTTGATTACAATTACTTATGAAATTTTCTCTATCTACTATTTCAGTTATAGTAAGTCTTAAGATGGATGGGCTATTTATTATAACACTTAAAAGTCCTTTTCCCAAGAAATAATTTAAAACAACCTGGAGATGATTTTTATCTTCAATAATTATTTGAGGTATTAAATATTCTGGTCCAAAGGTATCTTTTACATAATTTATAGTTTCTTCAAGTTCATCTGCTCGTCTTCTATATATAGTTCCTGTTACTTTTATGTTATTTTTTTGACATAACTCAAGTATTTTTCTTACCTCATCTGGTTTCTTATTAAATGTGTTTGGTGATGGCTTTTCACCAAGTAATTCCATGTTAATATTATATATTTCTTCTATTTCTTGGGCATTCCTTTTAAAAATTGTTCCTTTTATATCTAATCCTAATTTATTACATACTTCAATAATTTCAATAAACTCATTATATTTTCTTCTAAAAACATTACTTGTTATAGGAATATCATTATTTCTACATACCTCTATTATTTTTAGAATTTCATCTGGTGTTCTTTTGAATATACCATCTTGATATTCTAAACCATATTGATCACATATGTTAATTATTAACTCAACTTCTTCTGCTGACCTAAATAGCATTGCATTACTTAATTTTATATTATTTTTTTGACATAGCATTATTATTTTTTCAAGGTTATCTGGATTTGTTTGAAATAATGATCCTGTGATAGGAATATTATTTTCTTTACATATTCTTATTATTTTTTTGATTTCTTTTATGCTTCTCATAAAGGCATTTGGAAATGGAGGTATTCCACTATTTTTACATATATTAACTATCTTTTTTATTTCATGAGGTGTTCTATTTAGTACTGTAGAAGAAAATGGAATATTTGATCTTCTTGCAGCGGTTATTGTCCTCTTTAAATCAATTGGAGGATTTCTAAATAGTCCTCCTGTTATATCAAGTTTATTTAGTTTTGCTATTATAATTATTTCTTGAACTTCAGTGGGTGTTCTTTTAAACATAGAATTAAGTAGTTTTATATTTTCTGATTTACATATTCTTATTATTTCCTCAATTTCAGAAGCAGTTCTGTAGCATACCGAACCTTCTATTGGTATATTCAATTCTTTACACATTTTAATTGTTTTTTCTAATTCTTCTGCATTCTTTTTAAATAAACTTCCCGTAATTGGATAAATATTATTATTCCTACAGACTAATATTATCTTTTCTACCTCTGTTGAACTTTTTGAGAACATTGATTCATTTATTTCTACATTGTATTTATTGCAAATCTCTATTATTCTTCTCATTTCCTCCGGATTTGATCTAAACATTGTTAGTTTAACTGGTAAATTAAACTCTTCACAGATTGATATTATTTCTTCTATTTCTTCAGAATCTTTTCTAAATACTACTCCCGTAATATCAATGTTATTTTCTTTACATGTTTCAACTATTTCCATAAAATCATCTAATGGACAGGAAAACATACTATTAGTCATTTTAATATTATTTTTTGTACAATATTTAATCAACTTATCTAATTCTTCAGTTTTCTTATGAAAAATACCTCCAGTTATTTCTATGTTATTTTTTTTACAATATCTAATTAACTTTTCTACTTCTTCTGGAGTTTGTTTAAAGACAGTACTAGTTACTTTTATGTTATTTCTTCTACACGTATGAATTATCTTTGCAATATCCATAAGTGTTCTGTTTGTAATACAAGCTCCAATTAATGTTTGATCATCTATATATTGTCCAAAGTATAAGTTAATATCTTCTATTCTTTGTTTTGAAATTCTAAGTATCGTTGTATTTTTATTTATAATATCTTCTCCAAAATTTGAAGCAACACAATCATAAGTTTCTTCAAGATCTTCTGGATTAGTTGCTAAAATATGAAGGCATGTTTCAACATTATAATTAAATAAATGTTTATTTTTTAAGAATTCATAATTTTCTTTTACTGCAGATACCTTACGATATAGAATACTTGGACATTTTTCTATACTTCTTGGGCTTATATGAAGATCATTTATTAGATAGTTTAAGATATAGTCAACCTCTTGGTATTTAGCATTATCAAGGATATGTTCTAATCTTTTTTTGGTAAATTTTAATCCATATTTATTTATTACTTCTATTAGTTTATCATCTTTATTCATTTACATTCTCCCAAAGACTAGTGTCTTCTTCAAGAATTTCTATGTAATCATATCCTAAATTATCTATTAACTCATTTACTTTTTCTTTGAATGTTTTCTCTTCTATTAGAAACATATAAGGATACAGAGATACTGTATCATATACATCACCAAATCCTAATTTAATTAAATAGTTCATATTATTTGATAAGGTTTCAATATTATCATTTAACTCTTCTATAGAACTATCTCCATATATTTCTCTTATCTTATCTAAATCCAATATCATATCAGACACCTACCTATAATAATTTTACAATAAAAATGGATATAAATAAAGTAAAAGAAAAGAGACTTTATGTCTCTTAATAATTTTAATTTAGTTCGATCATTTGTTGTGTTCTTCGACAACGTGATTTATAAACATAAATATCTATCTTTATCTTTGTTATTATTATAACAGCATAATTACTAACATATACAAATAGAAAGACAGCTTATCGCTGTCTTTACAACTATTTTTTGATTTTTTCAACATCTATATATGCTTCTTCATCATTTAGTTGATATTTATTTTTTAGGGATATATCTTTAATAAGTTCATCTCCTAATACTTCTCCCATGATGTAATCTTTATATAACTTAAACATTTCTTCTACTTTATCTGTTCCATTATAGTATACCTTTATATGATCTGTGATTATGAAGTCTTTCTCTTTACGAAGAGCTTGAACATTTCTTACAAATTCACGTGCTAAACCTTCTAAGATTAATTCTTCTGTTAATTCAGTATCAAGTACTACTATTGTTCTGTTATTTGAAGTTGAAGCATATCCTTCTTTTTGTTTTATTGAAACTAATGTGTTCTCATTATTTAATTCAAAGTCTTCTCCAGCTAATTTTACTTTTAGACCTTCTTCTGATATCTTAGCTATTTCAGATGATGTTAGTTTTGATAAAACTTGTTGTAATTCTTTTATTTTTGGTCCTAAAGTTTTACCTAGTACTTGGAAGTTTGGTTTTACAACATATTCTAGGTATTCAGTCATATCTTCTTTAAATAATACTTCTTTAACATTTAATTCTTCTTTAATTACTGGAAGAAGATCTCCAATTATCATTTCATCACCTTTTGGTAATATTAAACTACTTATTGGTTGTCTTACTTTGATATTTGCTTCTTCTCTTGCAAATCTTCCTAAAGAGCATACATCTCTTACTAAATCCATTCTTTCTTCAACTGCTTCATCTATTAAAGTTTCTTCTTCTTTTGGATAATCTGCAAGATGAACAGATTTATCGCTTGTTAATTTTGTGTAAATTTCTTCTGTCAAGAATGGTGTAAATGGAGCACACAATTTACATAAAGTAACTAAAGCTTCATACATTGTTAAGTATACTGTTTTTTTAGACTCTGTTAATTCTGAATCCCAGAATCTTCTTCTATTACTCCTAATATACCAGTTTGATAAATCATCATTTAAGAATGGTACAACTAATTTAACCGCTTTATTTAAATCATATTCAGCAAAAGCTTCATTTACTCCTTTGATTAACTTATTTAATTTAGATATTAACCATCTATCAATAAGTTCTCTTTTTTCAACTGGAATATCATATTCTCTTGGATCAATATGATCTGCATTAGCATACATTTCAAAGAATGAATATGCATTCTTAAATGTTGAAATATATTTTGAATAGATTTCTTTTAATCCATCTACATCGAATTTTAATGGAGTCCATACAGGAGATGTGTGTAACATATAAAATCTTACAGTATCTGCACCATATTCTTCCATTATTTCAAATGGAGAAATAGCATTTCCTCTTGATTTATGCATCTTTTGTCCATACTTATCTAATAACAAATCATTTACTAAAACATTTTTGTATGATGATTTTCCCATTACAAATGTAGATATTACTAGTAATGAATAGAACCATCCTCTTGTTTGATCTATTCCTTCTGCGATAAAGTCAGCTGGGAATTGTTCTTCAAATAATTTCTTATTTTCAAATGGATAATGATATTGAGCAAATGGCATTGATCCAGAGTCAAACCAACAATCTATTACATCTTTTACTCTTGTCATTTCTTTTCCACAATGAGGACATTTTATATGAACGTCATCTACATATGGTCTATGTAATTCAATTGATTCGTCTATCTTTTCAATTGCTTTTTCAACAAGTTCTTTTCTTGAACCAATCATTTCATCATGACCACATGAACATCTCCATAGTGGAATTGGTGTTCCCCAATATCTATTTCTTGAGATTGCCCAGTCATTCATATTTTCTAACCAGTTTCCAAATCTTTTTTCTCCTACATAATCTGGATACCAATTTATCTTTTTATTTTCTTTAATTATTTCATCTTTCTTAGCTGTTGTTTTGATGTATAGTGATGGTTTTGAATAATATACAAGTGGTGTATTACATCTCCAACAATGTGGGTAATCATGATTCATTTTTTGTTTTTTAAATAATTTATCTTCTTTTGCTAGGTATTTGATTATCTCAACTTCTAATTCTGGATCTACAACAAGTCTTCCCTTCCATGGTCCTTCTGTGTAGCATCCATCTTCTCCAACTGGATTTAACATTGCAAGATTATAGTTCATTCCAACTTCATAGTCATCTTCACCGAAAGCAGGCGCGATATGAACTATTCCTGTACCATCTTCCATAGTTACATAATCTGCACATGTAACAATAAAGGCTTTCTTATTTTCTGGAACTTTTAGAATTGGCATCAATTGTTCATATTCTCTATTTTCTAAATCTTTTCCTAGATATTCCTCTACTACTTCATATTCATCTCCAAGTATTTTATCTGCAAGTGCTTTTGCAACTATGAAATTATATCCTTTAGATAAGCATTTTACATATGTTTCTTTTGGATTTACACAAAGCGCAACATTTGAAACAAGTGTCCATGGAGTTGTTGTCCACACTAAGTAATATGTATTATCTTCATCTTTTGCTTTAAATGGAACAAATACTGTATTTACAGATATTTCTTTATATCCTTGAGCTACTTCGTGGGAAGCTAGTCCTGTTCCACATCTTGGACACCATGGTACTATTTTTAATCCATCATAGATATATCCTTCATCGAATATTTTCTTTAATATCCACCATTCTGTTTCAATATAATTATTATCATATGTTACATATGGATTATCTAAATCTATGAATTGTCCCATTTCTTTTGTGAATTTAGTAAAATATTTTTCATTTTGGAAAACACTTTCACGGCATTTTTCATTAAATTCTTTGATACCATATTTTTCTATATCACCCTTACCACTGAATCCAAGTTCTTTTTCTACTTGAACTTCTACTGGTAATCCATGAGTATCCCAACCTACTTTTCTAACAACTCTATATCCTTGCATTGTTTTATATTTACAAATTGTATCTTTTATTAATTTAGCCATCATATGATGAATTCCAGGCATACCATTAGCAGTTGCTGGGCCATCATAGAATACAAAGTTCTTTTTTCTTTGTTTAATACTTTTTTCAAATACTTTATTCTTTTCCCAGTATTTTCCATATTTTGTTTCTATTTCATTTGTTTTACCTTTTTCTAATTCTTTAAATTTCATATTAATCACTCCTTCTTTCATAATGTTATTTATGCAAATATGACATAACTATAATATATTGCGAATACTAATAAGAAAATAATTCCTTCTTTTTTTGTTATTTTATAATCTTTAAATGAGAACATAAATAATAATACTGCGGCAACTATCATAACAATTAAGTCTATATAGCTAAAAGATATCTTACCTATTCCTCCAAATACTAATACTGGTATTCCTATAACCATACCAATATTGAAAATATTACTTCCAACTACATTTCCAATTGCAATATCATATTCTCCTTTTTTTGTGGCTGTTGCGCTTGTTACTAATTCAGGAAGAGATGTTCCTAAGGCGATAATTGTTAAAGAAATCATTCTAGCACTTACTCCTAATATTTGAGCAATATTTGTTGCAGATTCAACAACAAAGTTACTTCCAAATACAATTCCTACTATACCAATTATTGTATAAAGAATTGCTCTTATTAATGGTATATCTTTTATTTCATTATCTTCTTCAACTTTATTCCTTGACATTTTTATTAGGTAATAAATAAATACTAAAAAGAACAATACTAATACTATTCCATCACTTCTTGTAAATGCATTCACTACATTTTTATCAAATAAACTATCTGATAATAATACTGCAAATAGTGTTGTAATTAATAATGTAATTGGTAGTTCTTTTTTTACTGTGGCATTCTTGACATTTAATGAATGTATTAATGCAGATACACCTAATATCAGTAGGATGTTTAGAATATTACTTCCGATAACGTTTCCTAATACTATATCACCATTGTGAGAAATTATTGATTTTACAGATACAGCAAATTCGGGTGCACTCGTTCCAAATGATACAATTGTTAAACCAATTAACATCTTTGATACTTTAAAATTTGTTGCTATTCCACTTGCTCCATCTACAAAGATATCTGCACCTTTTATTAGAACTACAAATCCAATTATTAATAAAAATATACTAATTAACATATACCCCTCCCTTAAAATATTATGAATATATAAATAAAAATAGACTCATCCTGAAAGGACGAATCTATTCGTGGTACCACCTTTATTTATAAGTTATACTTACCTTAAAAACTATAACGCGTTACCGTATTTATCTTATCCATAAATCGCAACTTGAAAGTGATCCGAATATTTTTTTGTTACCTATTTTCACCAAACATAGGCTCTCTACAAACTCCAAAATATTCCGTCTTTCGCACATGCTTTCGTGGATTAATATATCATAATTTTTATTTATTTACAACTGTTTTTACAATGTTTTGTTTAAATCACTAGGAGAATCAGTTGTTGGATATTCATACTCTTCTATTATTGTATTTGGATTAGGAATATCAAATTCATCCTGTTTTTGTTCTTTGAATCTATGACTAATTAAATATAGTCTTTCTATTGTATTTTTTAAAATTAATAACTTTAACAAGATGTATTTATTCTTTTTTTTACTCATTACAATCTCACCCCTTATTTATTTTTTTAAACTTTTTGCATCTTCTTTTGGTATTCCAAAAGATGTATAATTACCATTTTCATCTTTGATGCATTTTACTTTTTCAGTGTTTGTATATAATATACATCCTCCACCATAGCTATACTCATAATGTCCATATGAAGATGTAGCAATACCTATTGGTTCATATCCATCATAATAGTCTATTTGGTAGTTTTCTAACTCTTGTTTATTTAATGGAATGGAAATAATATGCTCTCCAGCATTAAATTCTTCCCATTTTGAACCAGTCTCTGTTTTTTCTCTTTCATATTGTAATGGTTCACCAAAATCAGTATAAAATAACTCCGAATCTTTCTGATATGTTGCTTTACATTTTACTGGATATTCATTTACATACAATATATGTGCCTTTCCAAAATCATATCCATAATGTCCATATGCTTCTGTTGAAATACCTACTGGTCTATACCCTTCATGATATTCATATTGGATATTCTCCTTTGTCGGATCATTTATTTCAATAGAAATAATATGTTCTCCTTCATCAAATACCTTATCGTCATATTCTCCATCTTCTATGGTGACTATTTGTTGCTTTTCACTACATCCTGAAAAACTTGTTGCCATAATTAATCCTACAAATGGTACACAAATTATTCTTTTTAAATTTTCTGTTACTTTTAATTTATTTATTTTCATATAAACCTCCTTAGAAGCCTTTTGAAAATATAAAAAAGACTTCTATATTTCTATAAAAGTCTTGTTCTTTATAAATAATCCAGATATATAATATCGATTGTTGAATTATTTCATATATAATATGGAACTACTCCCTCTTACGAAGATATATTATACCATATTTTTCCTTTTTTTTCAATAGATCAATCAATATTACTTATTAACTCTTCTTGTTCATCAATAATATTTCTCAATTTTCTTTTTAAACTGCTTATTTCTTCTTGCAATTCATTTTTTCTATCTTCTTGTCTTTTAGCTTCTAAAAGAGCTTCATTTACTATTTTTGAGGCATTATTTTTTGCGGATATAATTATTTCTTCTTTTTCTTCTTGAACGAAGCTTTTTAATTCTTTGTTTGCTTCTGTTGCTGTAATAATTAAATTATTTAGTATTCCTTCTGAACTCTTGTAATGATCCAATTCTTTTTTTAATTCTGCAATTTCTAGTTTCTGTTTCTTTACAACTGAAATAAGTTTTTCAGTTTCCACTATAACTTCACTTATAAATTGATTAACATCACTACGACTATATCCATTTTGTTCATAACTAAATTTTTCCACATAATCACCTCGATTGAGATTTTATGCCCCTTTTTATTTTAGTTACTAAAAGAAATCTTCATCCTCTTCTGCTTGTTTTTCCTTTTTTCCTTTTTTTTCATTAGATTGATTTGCTTGTTCCTCACTTATTTTTCCATCAACTGTTACATTGTTTGGAGTACACAAGAAAATTCCTCCACCTAATTTTTGAATATCACCATTTATTGCATAAATAGTACCATATAGGAAATCAACGATTCTTTTTGCTTGATCTGGAGTTACTCTCTTTAAGTTAACAACAACTGCACTTCTATTTTTTAGATAATCTGCAATTTGTTGACTTTCTGAGTAAGCACGTGGCTCAAGTAACATCATTTTTGAACCTGCTATTCCATTTTGTTCATGATAATCCTCTCTTGAAGTTGTATAGAAATCATCTTCTTGTTGGATCTGATCATTATTTGAATCCCCACCAAAAAATCCCTTTAATTTATCTTTCATATATTTCTCCTTTTTTATACCAATTATTAATATTATACCGATTACTATATATCATTTTAACACAAAAATAAGAAAAGAAAAAGATTAAAATACAAAAAAAAACATAGAGTGCGTAATTCTATGTTTTTTAATAATGAATTAAAGCTCATGATTTCCTTAACCCAGGTTTTTAAGCTACTATTCGATTAGCTATTTCGTAATAGTGCTTTCGAGTTTTCCTTCTCTAACACAACATTGTTTCATGTACAATAGTATTAAAAAGTATAAATGTGATTTGAAAGACAATCGATACGACACAATTACGAATACAATTTTTTTATATACTTAGTAATTCGAAATTTCTAAAGTACCGAACATTACTTTAAATTGATACGTAATCAAAATAAACATTGGCCTTTTACTTTGAAATATACACTTAGTATACCAAATTTTAAATTCTTATCCTGAATATAATCAGGCATTGAACTATTATAGCTCTTATCTTAGTAATTCGTAATTTTCTAAGCCTTGAATCATTATCTTATATAAAATAAGTATTAAAGCTTTATTTTTTATAGATACGTAATCTATAGAAACGTTAGTTCAAAAAATTGTAAGAACTTAGTAATTTTCTAAGCATAAAATTGTATCATATAGACTATTATGCAAATCATCCCGTACCGTTATTGATATATAATCAATAACTACTCTTCTACTATTGATACATTTATTTTATATATATTTTTTTTAATTGTCAATACTTATTAAAAAAAAATAAGGATTAGTGTAAAATCCTTATTATTGATTTTGTATATTTTGTCCAGGTTGCATCATATTTATATTTGGTTGTGGTGCTTGTTGGCTTGTCATTGGAGGTGTTCCTGGTCTCACCATTGCTTGTTGAGGATTTGATCCTAATACTTGTGTTGTTGGTTGAACATTTGGTCTTACAGCAACAGTTTGAGGCATTTGTTGATATTGAGCAGTTACTTGTTGTTGTGGCATCATTCTATTATTTGAACCAAGTATTTGTTGATTCAATCCATTTTGCATTGGTCTTACTTCTTGCACCATATTCATTCCAGCAAGAGAATTCTGAGGAGTATTTACTCCTAGTTTTAGCCCTGCCCCATCATTTGTTTCTTCAGCAATTTCATTATACCAAACATTTTCTAGGTCGACATTATTTGATAATGGACGTGGGTCTGGTAAATCAATATACATTGTAATTGGAACCTTAAATGCCATACCAAAGGCAATACAATTACCTGGTTTAAGATTCTTTAATTGCAGAACTACTTCTTGTGAAATATTTGGAACCATCTCTTGAATATATTTCAAATCAACTGGGTGTAATGTTCTTAAAATAACGAAGTTTGCACATTGAGAAATACATGTATCAGACAATTCTGATGGTCTTTGTGTAATAAGTATTAAGAACGTTCCATATTTACGACCTTCCTTAGTAATTCTTTCGAATATATTATATCCTAATAATTCTACATCTTTATCGTGTTGGACATATCTGTGTGCTTCTTCAATTATAATATGGAATGCTCTTGATCCTCTTGGTTTGATTGTACTTGCTTTTAAGAATAGCATTCTTGATAATATTTTTGTAAAACATTTGGCTAATCTATCATCTACATAGTTAATGTTGAAATTAACTATTTGACATCTTGTATTTGTCTTATTATTTATTATTAATCTTTTTAGATATTCATCTCTTGTTACATATTCTGGATATGAGAAGTAGACAGAATTTTCTCCTGTTGCTAAAGTATGTAATCTAACACTAAGTACATTAGCCATATCAAAGACTTTATCACTTTTAAGCATACCTTCACTAATAAGTGCAAAATCCATAGCGTTTTCTAAGTCCATCAATGTATAATACTTTGCTTTTGCATCTTCAGGAACTTCTGCTTGTTCTTCTATAATATAACTTCTAATAAATTCAACAACAAGTTCCATTTCTTGCATTTTTCCCTGTTTATCAACATATAAACATTGTTTAAGAGTTCTAACATATCCTGGTTGAACTATTTGACTATTTAAATTTAATTCTGTTGTATTAAACTTTGTTAAAACTGCAATTACTTGGTCTCTTATTTTAGTTGAATCATTTCCTGATAGCATTATATCTTGTAGTGCTCTTGCAATAATATCATTTTTTCTTTTTATTACTTCTGGTGTTGTTCCAGTAAGAATAGTAACAAGTTTTAACATTTTTTCAATAATTGGCAACTGAGATGGATTGTTTGCATCTAATAATAATGCAAAATCATCAACATCAAGTAACCATACAGGTATTTTTAACACTTCTGTTTCAGGATTATAAACATTTGTTGTGTATACCTTATAATCTAATGCAGAGTTATGTTCATGCAATTTACCAAAGGCATTTGTATACTCACCATAGGCATCAAAGAAGAAAAGTGTTGAGTTTATTGGTGGTGTTGGACTACTTGTATATAGCTTTTGAAAAATTGATGCAACAGTACAACTCTTACCTGCTCCTGAATTTCCTAGTACCGCAAAGTGATTACTAAAGAAATCATTAATTGGAACATTTATTTTATATCCTTTGTATATATTACTAGTTCCAAAGTTTGTTTGACCTTGTTTTACTGATTGGCTTCCCAATAACAATTCTAATTCTTCCATATTTACAAGTCTAACTTTTGATTTAAATGATGGCTTTGTACTACTTCCTGGAGAAAAGAATTTATCTTTTATTTCACCAACTATATTTGCTTTTAGTATTTTTTTGTTGACATTAACAATTTCTCCAACAACTCTGTTGTCTCCATCTTCAAATACTACGTGCAAATTAACCAAGTTAGGTTGTTCGGTTATATCAATATCTAAGTTAACTATTACGCTATTGTCTATTATTTCATCTATTTTACCTAGCACATAACCACCTCTATTCTAATTCATTATAGCAAATAATTTTTAAATTGTCATTTTATTTTAACTATATTTTTTATTTATTATTATAGTGTTATTACAATATGTATGGTATAATATAATATAGAATAGGATAAAGGGTGTATATTATGAAGTTATACTTAGTTGATGATTATAAAATATTTACTTATTTATTGCCTAATAAAGTTGAAGATGCCTTTTTAATTAATTATGTTCACTATTCTGGTGAAGAAGAAACTATTACTTTTATGGCAGATAATAATAACTGGGTTATAGAAAGTACTCCAGATATTACTTTTTTTAAAGACATTAATAAAATTGACAAAGAAATTGTACAAAATGATTCTATCTACTCTATTCAGTTTAGTGATTTAACTGATAAAGTTTTTTTATATTGCGTAGATGAACATCAAACATTTTTTGATTATGATCTATCAACAAGAATGGAGCTTACAATTGGAAGAAGTGGCCCTTGTGAAATCCTATATGACAATGTAAATGTTGGCTCACCAGAATTAAAGATATATAAACAAAATAATCTTTGGGTTCTTGAAGATAACGGGTTTGAGCCAACTAGAGTTTATGTGAATAATTATAGAGTTAGAAAAACAATTCTAAATATGGGTGATGTTATTTTTACTAATGGGTTGAAAATAATATGGATGGATACCTTTATTAGGTTTAATAACTTTTCTGGAAAAGTAATGACAAATCTAACTCAATATCAAAGTTATTCTGATGGAACTGAAGAAATAAATAAATATACCCCTGTTAAAGATACAGAAAAATCTGTAGTTTTGTATAATGACAATCAAGTATTCTTCCACACTCCTAGACTAAAAGAAGCAATTGAAGAAAAGGAAATATTTATAGAAAGACCTCCTCAAATAGTTGAAGGAGATAAGATGCCTGCCATTTTGAGTGTAGGTTCTACTGCAGTAATGGGGTTCTCTTCTTTATTTACAGGTATGGTTACAGTTTCAAGGGTAACATCTGGAAAAGTTGCATTAGTTGATGCATCTGCTGAGATAGTTCTATGTGTTACTATGGTATTAGGAACTATGGTTTTACCAATTATTATTTCTAATTACTCTAAACGACTTACAAACAAGAGAGAAGCACATAGAAAAAAAACATATCGAGATTATTTGGATAAAGTTAGAAACGAAGTAAATGAAGAAATTCAGAAGGAAACAAAGATTTTATTTGATAACTATTTCAACCAAGATCAATTAAAAGAATTTATTACTAATAATTCAAATAAGCTGTGGAGTCGAGAAATAAGTGATAGTGATTTTTTAAATGTAAGATTAGGTATAGGTAATCAAAAGGCAGCTATTAAATTATCAACAAATAAGTTAGCTTATGACATTGATAAAGATGTTTTAAATGCTGAGGCTCAGGAATTATCTGAACAAAAATGGATACTAGAGCAAGTTCCTATTACAATATCTCTTACTAAAAATAATGTTTTACCATTTATTATTTCATATGATTATACTTATAAAAAGCAATTTATTGACTTTTTACTACTTCAATTTATTTCTTATTACAGTGGTAATGATTTAAAAATAGTTGTTTTCACTACTGAAGACAATTCAAATCAGTGGAAATTCTTGAAATATTTACCTCACTGTCACAATGAAACAAGAAAATTTAGATTCTATTCTGAAAATGAAGATGAAGCAAAGCAATTATCTAATTACCTTGAAAAGATATACCAAAGTAGATGGGATTTTATGAATCAGAAAAATGGTGATGAAGATGGAGAAAAATTTGAAGATAAGCAAAAGAGCGGTGAAAACAATCTAGATGAAGCCTATAAAAACTTTGACCAGTATTATTTAATAATAACTGATAACTATGTTGCATCTAAGAGATTGGGAATTTTCCAAAAAATACTTAATCATCCTTATAATGCGGGCTTTTCTATGATGATGATTGAACCTACAATGCAGAATGTTCCAAGTAAATGTGATAATATTGTTCAAATATCAAATGAAGCTTGTGGAATAATTAATAAAAATATTAATGAAAATGATGAACAAAATTCTTTTAAACCAGATTTATTATATGATGATATAAAAAACTATGCCAATGTAATTGCAAACATTCCACTTGCAATAGAATCTACTGCAGGTAAATTACCAAAATCATTTGCTTTTTTGGAAATGTATAAAGTCGGAAAAATTGAACAATTAAATATTTTAAATAGATGGGCAAAAAATGATCCAACAAATTCTATTGCCGCTCCAATAGGAGTACATGAAGATGGAAAAATATTTGAATTGGATTTACACGAAAAAGCAAGTGGCCCACATGGTTTGATTGCAGGTTCTACTGGTTCTGGTAAATCAGAATTTATTATTACTTTTATATTGTCAATGGCAGTTAATTACCATCCATATGAAGTACAATTTGTTTTGATTGATTATAAAGGTGGAGGTCTAGCAGGAGCTTTTGAAAATAAAGAATCCGGTATAAAACTTCCTCACCTAGCTGGAACAATCACAAATTTAGATGTTAGCGAAATGAATAGAACTTTGGTTTCTATCAATTCAGAGTTAAAAAGAAGACAAAGAATGTTTAATGAAGCAAGAGATTCATTAAATGAAAGTACAATTGATATTTACAAATATCAAAAGTATTATAGAGAAGGAAAAGTAAAAGAACCAATGTCTCACCTATTTATAATATCTGACGAATTTGCTGAACTTAAGTCTCAACAACCAGACTTTATGGAGGCTTTAGTTTCAACAGCGCGTATTGGACGTTCTCTTGGAGTACATTTAATTCTTGCAACACAAAAACCAGCTGGTGTTGTTGATGATCAAATATGGTCTAACTCACGTTTTAAAGTATGTTTAAAAGTTGCTACAGCTGAAGATTCTAGAGAATTATTAAGGAGACCTGAAGCAGCTGAAATAAAAGAAACTGGTCGTTTCTATTTACAAGTTGGATTTAACGAGTCGTTTGAATTAGGGCAATCGGCTTGGGCTGGTGCTAAATATAACCCTACTGATCATATTATAAAGAATATAGACGACTCAATTGATTTAGTTAATAATGTTGGTGAAGTTATAAATAGTATTAATGATATAAAGGAAGAAAGCCAAGAAAATCATGGAGAACAATTAACAAATATAGTTCAAACTCTTTATAATATCGCTAAACGTGAAAAGATTGATTGTAGGTCTATGTGGTTACCAAGCTTGCCTGCGACATTATATATATCTAATTTACTAAAGAAATATAATTACAAGGCCGAAAAGTATAATATTTGTCCACTAGTTGGAGAATATGATGATCCCGAGAAACAATTTCAGGGTCAATTCTCTATTGACCTTTCTAATGGTGGTAATCTATTAATATATGGACTTGCTGGTTCTGGAAAAGAAAATTTGATAATGACTATTCTTTATTCTATATTCTTATATCATACATCAGATGAGGTAAATACCTATATATTAGACTTTGGAGCTGAAATAATAAAAAATCTAAAGGATATGCCTCAAGTCGGTGATGTTGCATTAATAGATGATAATGATAAAATTAAAAGTTTAATTGTAATGCTTGAAAGAGAACAAATTAGAAGAAAAGAATTGTTTTCTGAATATGGTGGTTCTTACAATGATTATATTAAAAATAGTGGTAAAAAGCTTCCAACTATATTAGTAGTTTTAAATGGATGGGATGCTTTTGCTGAGTCTTATTCTGATTATGTTGATATTATAGCTCATATCTTAAGAGAGTCTTCAAAATATGGAATAATATTTATTACTTCTATAGTAGCTTCTAATTCTATGATTGGTATTACACAACAATACTTTACTAATAAAATTACTTTGCAAATGTCTGATTCTTTTGATTATAAGTATATACTTGATGCAAGAGATGGATTAATACCAAAGAAAGAATACTCTAGAGGATTATGTGTAATTGATGATTGTGCATATGAATTCCAAGGAGCATATATTTACTACAAAGATAAAATAAATGATGCGATAAAATCAGCAGCTGAAACACTTTCAAAATCACAGAAAAAGGCTCCTAAAATACCAGTCATACCTTCTGTTGTTACTGCAGATACTATAGCACCTTACATAACCAACCTATCATCTGTTCCTATGGGAATTAATATTAAAGATGCAAATGTGTTCTCATTAGATTTAATGAAAAATAAGATTACGCAAATAATTGGAAATTATATTATCAATGAAAAGAATTTTCTTAATGAGTTGGTTAAAGTATTAAGCTTAGTACAAGAGTCAAAATTAAGAATAATTGACTTTGCTGGTGCAATTGATGATCCTAGTGAAATTGATGATTATATGGGTGATGAGTTCACAAAATCTATAAAAAGTATAACTATCAAGGAAAAAGAAGAAACAAAAAATATTATTTATTTAATTATTGGTATAGGTCGAATATATGACAAAGTTTTAGATGAAGGAATTGAATACTTATTTAAAATATTTGATAATGTTGATGCATACAAAAAATCTAGCTTTATTATAATTGACAACTATTCAGCATTTAGAAAAACAATGGATGAAGAATGGTATAAAAAGCAAGTTAATAAAAATGTTGGAGTTTGGGTAGGTACTGATATTGAAAGCCAAGCTGCAATTTCATATGACAAATTAACTAAAGGTGAGATAAATGAGGACTTTAATGGAATTGTATATTGTAGTACTGATAATGAAAATGTTGTTTTAAGGGGTATTGGAACAATTCCTCAGGAGGATGATTAATTATGAATAATAAAGTATTAGTTAATATTAATGTACCAGAAATAGATAAAAACTTTGATGTCTATTTACCAATTAATAAAAAAATCGGAAATATAATCATCCTATTAAACAAATTAATAAATGAATTAACCGATGGTGAATTCACATTATCAAAAGATAATAGATTATATAATTTAACTACTAAAGAGCTCTATACCTCAGACATTCTTCTTGCAAATACAAATATTAGAAATGGTACTTTATTAGTATTATTATCAAAATAAAACAGACAAATATGTCTGTTTTTTTTCATAAAAAAAGAGCACATATATTAGCTCTTTAATTGATTTACTGCAACTTTTGCATCAGATAATGTTTTTGATGCTGTAGAATCATTTTTCTTATAAGCAGCTATAACTTCATCTAATCTTTTGTTATAGTCCTCTAATTTTCTAGTTAAATTCTTAACGTATGATGTCATAGATTGACACAATGATTTAACTTCTGCTTCTTTATTAGTTCCTTTAACAGCTACTGCGACTTGTTTTGATGAAGAAATAATATCAACTGCTTCAATTTCTTTACGCCAAGCAGTGATTGCTTCTTTAATTGTTCCTACTTTGGCTATGTTAATACCAGTAATATCTGCCAACTTAATCACTTCCTTTATTATTTATAATTATTTAACATTTTTTGATTGGAATGAAGCAAATTCTTTTGCTTCTGAATCAACTGCTTGATCAAACCATTTTTGTAATTTACTAATTCTATCTAATATATCATTTCTTAATTTTGCTATATCATTTAAGAAATCATTTGCATCAGCACCAACCCAGTTTGCATCAACAGCTTTCTTAATATTTGAATATTTATCACCAGTTACGGCTTTTCTTAATTTTGCAATATCTTGTGCGAATGAAGTTTCTTTTAATTTCTTTGCTCCGCTTGTACTTCTTGCATATGTAGCATTAGACATATCTAAAGCCATTATTTTCACCACCTTCCATATTAGAGAACATATTCTCATAGTATCTTATATGTTAATTATAGCATAGTCTTAACAATATTCAATAAAAAAAAATGTATATAGCCTACCCTTTACACTAGTATAATCCATGTATTTTTCTAATTGTATAATTATCTATTTCATCTAATTCCCATAATCCATCATATTCTGTAAGGTTAAAGCTAATTGAATACTTAATTTTATTAGACACTTTTTCTAATTCTTTTAGCATATATTCTTCATAATTATCTATTTCATCAGGATGCTCTTTAAAGTATTTTTTAGAGTTTAAGATGGAATAATTATAATTTAGTACCTCTATTTCCACATCAACTGTTGCTGTTTTATCAGATATTTCTTCTTTTTCTATTTTATATGATAAATTCTGATATTGTTTTTTCATTAAATCTTTGTATTTTTTCTTTTGGTCCTTTGATAGTTTTTCTTTATTTATTTCATTATCCAGTCTTTCAATTACACTTGGATTAAGATTTTGATAATCACTTAAAAATGATTCTACCCTCTTAGTTGGTGTGTTATTAACACTCTTACATCCTGTAAGTATAATTAACAAAATAATAAATAAATATATTGTTTTTTTCATAAAAAAATCCTCCTATTAATATAGTGAGAATTTTTATAATAATTATACTTCTTTTATAAATATTGCACCTGTGGCATTATCTCTTCCCTTAAATGGAAGAATATATTTTGAATATTTTTTTCTTTTTAGACGTAATGGTATTCTTAGATTTTGATCTATATTAACTGCCTCATTTATGATACTAGCAAGAATTCTTCTTTTAGCATTTTTCTTAATTAATTTAAGAATTTTTTTGTCAGTTATAATATCTGTCACACCATCTGTAAATAACATTGCTATATCATAATCGTTATCAACTATATAAGAAGATACTTTGCATAAGTCTTCTGTAAGTCCAATGCATGCGGTTATTATATTATTATTAAAGAAATATCTTAAATCATCTTTTTTGCAAGCACCATATTTGTAATAAAACCAAACATCTGAATCATCTTCAGTTACTTGAATTAATTTGTTATTTTTATAAATGTATCCTCTTGAATCTCCTACATTAATAAATAGAGTCTTTGTTTTATTAACTAGTGCAAGACAAAGTGTTGTACCTGTATGATTCTCTTTATATTTTTTTATCAAATCTTCATTAATTCTATATACAAGATTTTCTAATAATTCCTCAGTTTTATTAATATTATTAAGTGTTTTAGGATCTTTTTCTTTGAACCATTTTTCTAAGGTCTTTATTACATAGTTTGATGCAAGATCACCATGTTCTTTCCCGCCCATTCCATCTGCTACTGCCATTAAAATAATATCTTTTTGTTTCGGATGATTAATGGCAATTACGGAATCTTCATTTGTTTTTCTTATTAAACCTATATTTGTTTCTGTCTGTAGTAATTTCATTTTGATCCCCAACCTAATAAATATTAATCTATTTTGTATTATAACACTTGTTTTTTTCAAATAAAAGAAAGTAGATATATTTACATGTAAATTAACATATTCATCTGCTCCCTTTACATTTACTTAACATAGTAATAATTTGAATCCATTGTAGCTACTAGATTTTCTTTATCATTATAAATGTTTGTTCTTAAATAGCAAGTAGTTTTACCACTTCTTATTATTTCTGCTTCTGCAATCAAGTATTTACCTGTTGATGGTTTTAAATAGTTTATAGTTGCTGAAAGAGTAACTGCTGTTCTACCAGTTGATGCTGCGGCTATTCCCATTGCTGTATCACCTAATCCAAATACAAATCCTCCATGTGCTATATTATATGGATTATTCGATGTTTCTGTTATTAATCCTTTTAGAATAGCTTTCTTTCCCTCAATAACCTCAACTACTTTATAATTATTATTATTTATAAAATCTGATTTTTCCATCTTATCTATCAATTCTTTCTTACTCATACTGACTCCTTTTTTACAACAATATACATTATCTCATTAAATTCTGGAATAATGCTTGTTACTCCAGATTCTAATATTTTCAAATTACTACTTTTTGCTTCTTTTATAAAATTATCCATATTTACAATTCTACAACTTGTTGCTGGTAAAAGCATTTCTTCTTTTGTTTCTGTATGAACTCTTTTGACTTCATTATACGCATCTGAAATATTACTTTTACTTTCTATTTGTCCATCACCCATGCTTAGTATTAATGCTAATCCATCTTTTTTTAGATGATTATATATAAAGTCGTAATACTTAGTTCTATCTTCATCTGGTACTAACATGTGAATACAAGCAATAGAATATATAAAGTCATATTCTTGATTATCACTATTATCTAATACATCTAAGACACTATAATTGGTCGAATGTTCTTTATCGTGTTCTTTGCAATATCTAATTGCTTCTTTAGATACATCTGTTGCAGATACATTATATCCTTTATTCAATAAATATCTGGCATCTCGACCTTCTCCACAGCCAATTTCTAATATTATTGAATCTTTAGATATATTATATTTATTTATAGTTTTTTCTATAATTTCTGAGTTGTTATCTACTGTCCAAGATAATTTTTTTTCGTGAACTTTTTTATATCTTTCATCATATGCATTGTAATATACTTTTTTCATATTATTCCTCTTATTTTAATAAACCACTGTAGTACTTCCAAGCAATAACTCTTGTTACGGCCTTATTTATTGTATCTTCAGATATTTCTTTGCTCTTTACTGAATTAATAAGCTCATTTTTCATTGACATAAAATCACTTGTTATAATCATATCATTCCCAGCATTTATTGCCATTGTAGCAGCTTTTCCATTATCAACATATTCTTTTACAGCATCCATTGCTAAATCATCTGTCATTATTATTCCAGTAAAACCTAATTTATTTCTTAATTCACCTATTACTTTACTGCTTAAAGATGATGGTGTGTTTTCATCTAAACAGGTAACAATATTATGAGATATTAAGATAGATGGTACATTAGCTTTAATTCCTGCTTCAAATGGTTTATAATCATTTTCTTCAAAGGCGCTATATTCTCTTTTATCTATTGCTACTCCTGTATGTGTATCTGTATTATTTCCATAGCCCGGAAAATGTTTTAATGTAGAATTAATCTTATTACTATTAGCATAACCAACCATTTTTGTTACATATTCACTTGTTTTATCTGCATCTTCACCAAATGTTCTTATATATATAAAGTCATCCTCATTTGTTGATATATCTGCAACTGGTGCCAAATTTAGATTAAGACCTATACTTTTTAGAAGTTCAGCTTTTTCTTTTTCTGTTTGTTCTAATAAATCATAACCGCCTTCAAGATAATAATCTCTTGGCGATTTAAATTTTTCACTTCTATAAGCTGGGTATCTGCTTACTCTTGTAACATAGCCACCTTCTTCATCAACGCCTAATATTAGAGGATATTTACTTATTCCTTGTAAATCCTTTAGTTCTTTAGCCATTTGTTCTTTTGTATGATTATTAAAGTCTTTGGCAAATAGAATATATCCACTTGGATAAAAATTATTCAAGTATGTAGTATCATTTTTCTCATATCTGACTAAGAAAAGCTGACCTATTTTTTCTTCAATAGTCATTTCATCTACCATATCCTGAGCTTGTTTATAATAATCTTTAAAAATTCCATCTGAAATTTCTTTATACTTCTTTTTTGTTTTATTTGATGATAGATTCTTTTTTTCTAACAATCCATACTTGTTTTCAATTATATAGAATCCTACCAATAAAACTATTATAACTATTATTAGGGAAATTATTTTTTTCATTTAATTCTCCTTATTTTATTATTCTTTTGAATTCATTTGGAATTGGTGTTTCAAACAATAATTTTTTTTTTATTTCTGGATAATACATTTTTAATCTATTTGCATGAAGGAATAATCTAGATTCCTTATCTTTTGGATCTCCATACTTTTTATCACCAACTATCGGATGTTTTATTGATGCCATTGCAACTCTTATCTGATTTTTTCTTCCTGTTTCTATGTTAATTGATAGTTCTGAATAATTGTCATTTGCTTTTATAACTTTATAATTAGTTATAGCTTCTTTTCCATCATCATTTCTAGAAACATATACTAAATTTGTTTTTGTTTCTTTTAAATTCTGAACAATCCTATCGCTTTCTTTTGACATTTGTCCATATACAATTGCAATATATTCTCTTAATGAAACATATTCGTTCCAATTTTCTTGTAACTTATTTTTTGTTTTTTCATCTTTTGCTAAAACTACTATTCCACTTGTATCTTTATCTAATCTATGAACTATAAAAACTCTTGAATTTTTATCTTTACTAACTAGATATTCTCTTACTATATGATATAAAGTTTTATCTCTTTCTTTATTGGTTGCAATTGTAAGGAGTCCACTTGGTTTGTTTACTACAATAATATGGTCATCTTCAAATAATATATCAAATGGTAAAGTCTTTTTATTTTTATTATCAGTATCTATTACAATATTCATACCTGGCACTAATTTATAATTATACTTAGTGGTTCTATTATTATTTACAAATATAGCTCCATGAGTTAAATATTGTTTAATCCTTTTTTTTGGCATGTCTAATTTACTATACAGATAGTCCAATAATTCACCATCTTTTTCTACTATTAATTTCATAGTATCCCCTCCATCTATACATATTATAACAAAAATAGAATACTATAACTAGTATTCTATTAATTATATTTTTTTATAATATTTTCTACTCCTTTAGAATTATTTGATTTAGTTTTTTTACTTGTTAATTTTTTTAATTCTTTAGGAGAATTGCTTACTACATAAGTATTTTCAATATTATCTATTAATTCTTTTTCTGATAGATTTCCTATAACAGAAGCAATGTCTGTTGGTGATAATTTTAATTTTGTTGATAAGTATTTTACTGCATTTGCTATATTTGATGAAGTTATTTCAATAAAATATTCTTTATTATATTTAAATATTGAACTATATACATCAATATTAGACAATTTATTTATTGTACATATTTTCTTTTTACTGACTTCTATTTCTATTTTATATACCATATTATCTTCTTTATAATATATCATCTTAGAGTCATTAAATAGTTTTTCTATCTCTTTAATAACACGTGTTTTTAGAGGGTTACTATATATACATTTATCATTGTTTACATCATATATATAGTTCCCATTAAAAGAAATAATATAATCTATAAATGGATAGTCATGATTATAATATAAAACATCTTCTTTATCTCTATTTGTACATACTGAAAAGAGTATTCCTTTTTTTCTTAATTTATCTATTTCTAACATAGTTGACATAGGAATAGCATCTTCTTTATCTATTAAAGTATTATAAAAACTACTTATCATCATCCTTTTCATTCATATTCCCCCTAATATGATTATTTATTAATGTTATATTTATTATTAATATCAGAATTGTTAGGAGATAAGCACCTAATACATCACTTGGATAATGTACTCTTACATATATTCTACTTACTCCAATTAATAAAATTATAATTGATAAAATTATTGTTAATATTATTTTAAGCTTTTTATTTTTTAACTTTGTATTAATTAAATATATCAAAACTCCATATAAACACATTGCCATCATTGAATGTCCACTTGGGTAGGAATAACCACTTTGAGATATTAATCTTTCTTCTAGAGGTGGACGTGGTCTTTGAATAATATATTTAAGTCCTTGATTAATAAGCAATGTAATTATCATACTACTTCCCAAAATATATCTATCTTCTTTATTAAAAATCATTAACAGACATATTGTTATTATTGTTACTGGAATAATATCTCCTAATCTTGTGAAGAAAATAAAGAATATATCAAAAAATTTATTTCTCATTTGAAAAAAGTATTTATATATAAAATCATCAAATGATGAAATATTATTTGTAAGTAACAATATTGTTAAAACAATAAAACCTATTAAAAGAATGAGTCCCATTATTTTTCTTTTTTTCATATTAGTTTAGAGACTCTCTTACTTCTTGTTTATATATTTCAACACCTGGTTGATCAAATGGCTCTACGCCAAATAGATATGCAGAGAATGCTGCGGATAATTGAAAGAAGTAGATTATATTTGCAATATTATATGGATTCAATTCTTCTATATTTATTTCTATACATGGAACATCACCTTTATAA
>CACXJP010000007.1 GCA_902768065.1 uncultured Erysipelotrichaceae bacterium | reverse complement strand
TATCATTTTCAGTACATATAACCATAAATAAATTATAAACCAAAAGAAAACAACCTCAAAGAGGTTGGCGAATGAAATTTATTTAATTCCTTTTTTATTTTTTTACTAATGGCTTATATTCATTTAAACTATTCCACACTAATATTCTGTTTTCATTAACATTATCAACAAAATTTAATGGTAAATATATGTTTTTTTCAATATCATATATTCTTAAATATTCTATTCTTTCTGAGAGAACTTTATTAGGTAAATAAAATTCATTATCGTTTTGCTTAATCCATTTTCTATTTTTTAAATTAAATCTTAATAATTCTAATTCATATATATTTTTATTTTCATATAGAACATCTATCCAATGGGAAACACTACCTAAATAATCAAAGAAAAAAACACCCTTAGTATCATCGCAAACTGATTGACTTCTTTTTCCACACAAAGGTTTTAGTCCTTCCTTACGAATATCTTCAATTGCATCAGTATTTGTTATATGGAAGGCATAATGATCATTTCTCCAAACAAAACTATCAGATATAAACATATTATAACCTCACTTGTTTGTATATTATAAACTACAACACTTATTTTTTCAATATAATGATTTGCATTATTTTTATCTTTGTGATACCCTTTACTTGTTAGTTATATCAAATTCGTGTTCGACAACTATATACAGCGTGCCATTTAAGAATGAAATGTAGCAGTGATGCTACTTTTTTTATTTTTTTTATAAAATGTGTTGACAAAAGCATCTGTTATTAATATAATGTTAATAACAGATGGCCGTTCTGATTATTTTTTAACATTTGATATTAACAAAATGATAAAAAGAGAGGTAGAGTTTTATGAAAAGATTTGAGATAGGTATGTATGGTGGAAAATTTATGCCTTTTCATAAGGGACATAATTATTGTATAGATGTTGCTTGTAGAGAATGTGAGAAGGTATATGTAATTCTTTTCTATGGTGGTTCTGATGAAGAAGAAATTCTTAAAAGCAAAAAACAAAAATTTTTAACAGTCAGTGATAGAAAAAAACATTTATCTAATATTTGTTTAAAATATGATAATGCTTTACCGGTGTTTATAGATGTCTCGAGTTGTCGATTAGAAAATGGACTGGAGGATTGGGATGCTGAAACGCCTTTGGTAAGAAATATTGTTGGAGACAAGCTGGATGCTGTCTATAGTTCTGAAATATCATATGGTGATTATTTTAGAAGAGCTTACCCGGAGGCTCTACATAGAATTGTTGATTATGAAAGAGTTAAATATCCTATTAGTGGAACAAAAATAAGAAATATGAAAAGTAAGAAGGAGAGAGAAAAATGGATAATGTAAGAAATAAAATGAATTTAAAAAAATACTTTAATAATATTTTAATTAGTTTTAAAGAATTAAAGTGGTATGAGATTATTATGATTATAATTATGATTGGTATTGCAGGTTATGCAGTATATGATGCGATTGTTAATCCTGGTGATACTCCATTATGGTTAACTATAATTAACTTTATTAGTGCAATTTGTGGTATTATGTGTATATTCTTTTGTGCAAAAGCAAACATTTCAAACTTTGTTTTTGCTACAGTTAATACAATAGTTTATGCAATATTCTTATTTTATAATAAGATATTTGGAACATTCTTTTTGGAGGTTTTATTCTATTTACCGATTAACTTTATTTCTTGGTATTTATGGGCTAAGCACAGGGATAAAAAATTGATAGAAAAAACTAAGACTAAAAGATTGACTGTTTTTCAAAATATTATAGCAACTATTTTAATCATTGTTGGGGGTTTGATTTATCATGTTATTTTAGTAAAAATGGGTGGAAATGTAGCTTGGCTTGATGCTTTTACATTAAGTATTGGAATTATAGCTGTTATTCTTGAAATGTTTAGATATAAAGAACAGTATGTTTGGTGGATTATTACTGATATTATAGCTGTTGCTATGTATATAGTTCATTTTGATCTTGTTTATTTAACTAAAAAGAGTATTTATTTAATTATGGCTATTATAGGATTAATAAATTGGCACAAGTTAAATAAGGAACGAAATAAGAATAATGAGTAATTAAAAAGTTGAATTATTTATTCAACTTTTTTTATTTTGTGTTATAATATCTACCTATATGGAGGAGACTATGGCTTTATTAGATAGATTTTTAAAATATGTTGAAATTGATACAACTTCTGATTCTAGTAAGTGTAATAATCCTACAAGTTCGGGACAAATATATCTAGCAGAAGAGTTATATGAGGAATTAAAAGAATTAAATATAGATGATATTTATGTTGATGAGGAGAACTGTTATATTTATGCTCTTATAAAAGGCGATAAGAGTATTCCAAGTGTTGGATTTGTTGCTCATATGGATACTAGTGAGGATGCTCCTGGTAAAAATATTAAACCGAGAATTATTAATGAATATGATGGTAAAGATATAAAATTAAATGATAATGTTTCTTTGAAGGTTCATGATAACCCTGATTTAAAGAATTTTGTTGGTAAAACACTTATCACTACTGATGGTAATACTTTGTTAGGAGCAGATGACAAGGCTGGTATTGCAGAAATAATGGAAATGTTGGAATATTTTTCTAAAAACGAATGCAAGCATGGTGATATTTTTGTATGTTTTACTCCTGATGAAGAGATTGGTTTGGGAACTCAGAATCTTGATTTGAAACACTTTCATCCTGATGTTGCGTATACTGTTGATGGTAGTGCATTAGGTGAATTATCATATGAAAATTTCAATGCAGCTACAGCAAATATAGATATAAATGGTTTAAATTATCATCCTGGTTTAGCAAAGGGTAGGATGATAAATGCAGTTAGGTTCGCAACAGTAATAAATGAATTATTACCTAATGAAATACCTGAAAATACTGATGGATATGATGGCTTTTATCATTTGCAAAAGATTGATGGAAATATAACAAATGCCTCTATGCAATATATAATTAGAGATTTTGATAGGAATCACTTTGAAGAAAGAAAACAAATACTTAAAACAATTGTTGATAAATTGAATGAAAAATATGGTGATGTTGTTTCTTTGGAGATTAAGGATACTTACTACAATATGTTTGATGCTATTAAAGATAAGTCAATAATTGATATTTCTAAGGAGGCTATGAATGACATAGGTATTACTCCAATTATTACTCCTGTTAGGGGTGGAACTGATGGTGCGGATATAAGCTACAAGGGAATTCCTTGCCCGGATATTGGTGCTGGTGGTCATAATTTTCATAGTATATATGAATATGTTTGTTTAGAAGATATGGAGCAAATAAAAGACTTATTAATTTCAATTGTTAATACTTATGCAAAAGATAAAAATAAAGAGTTAATAAAAAAATGAGAATTTCTCATTTTTTTTGTGCTTTTAAATATTCAATATATTTTTTGCTAGCAAATGGTAAATTAATACTTTTGTTTTTTGCAATATATATATTTGTTTTAGGTATGTTTTTGTTTATGTTTAATTCTTTTAAGTATGAATAATTTCTTTTAGCAAGAGGGATTATTCCAAAACCTATTCCAAAACCTCCTTCAGTGAACTCTATTACTAAGTCTTGGCTAACTACTTCTGTTTTTGGATTTAGTACTATATTTTCTTTTAATAAGATATTATCAATAAATTTTCTACTATTAGATTCCTTTTTTTGTAAAATTAGAGGATATTCATTTAATTGGTTAAAATTTGTAATTTTATCTTCATAATATTTAGGGTTATAAATAAAACCTTGCTTTATTTTTATTAATTCTTTAATTTCTATATTTGATTCTTTTATATTTCCTTCATTAAAGATTACAAAATCTAGTTTTCCTTTATTAAGGTCAATTATAAGATTACTTGTTAGATCATTTGTAATATTTATATCTATATTTGGATAATCTTTATGAAAACTTTTTAGTGAATCCATTAATACTAATTTTGTTAGGGTTGTGGAAGCTCCTATATTTATCTTTCCTTTTGATAAATCTTTGAATGAAGTGAATTCGTTTTCGGCATTATTAATTAATTCTAGTGCTCCTTTTACATAGTCATAAAACATTTTTCCTTCACTAGTTAATTCCATTCCTTTGTTACTTCTAATAAATAATGTTCCATCTAATTGTTCTTCTAACTTTTTTATTGATTGACTTATTGCTGGTTGTGATATGTGTAGTTCTTCACTAGCTCTTGTCATGTGATTATGTTTTGCTACTGTATAGAAGATTCTGTATAATTCTAAATCTATATTCATAATAAGCACTCCTTATAAACATTATAACATTTATATATTTTACTTATCAATCTATCTTTCATAAAATTGTCTTATAAAGGAAGTGATTTTATGTTTAATAATTTAAATATTGTGATTGGAATAAGTGGAGGTATTGCTGCTTATAAGGCTTGTGGTATCATTAGTTATTTAAAAAAAGAGGGAGCTAATATATATGTAATTATGACTGAAAATGCTACAAAGTTTATTACATCTTTAACTTTGGAAGTTTTGTCTGGGCATAAGGTTGTTGTTGATATGTTTGATAGGCCCGATTATATGAATGTTGAACATATTAGCTTGGCTAGAATGGCAGATTTGTTTTTGGTTGTACCTGCAACTGCTAATATACTTGGTAAAGTTGCTAATGGTATTGCTGATGATATGCTATCTACAACTATTATGGCAACAAAAGCTCCAGTAGTTTTCGCCCCCGCAATGAACAATGGTATGTTTGAAAATCCTATAGTTCAAAATAATATCAAAATATTAAAAAAATATGGATATAGATTTGTTGATCCTATTACTGGACATCTTGCATGTGGCTATGAAGCAAAAGGAAAGCTTGCATCAAATGAAGATATAGTTGAGTATGTAAAAGTTTTAATGAAGGAGGATAAGAGATGAAAAAGTTTATTATTACTGCTGGAGGCACTAGTGAAAAGATAGATAATGTTAGAAAGATAACAAATTCTTCTAGTGGAAAATTAGGTTGTATTATTGCTAATACTATATTAGAGGAAATTGATGATGTTAGAATCTATTATATTTGTTCCAGAAACTCTATAAGGCCTAAAAATGATAAGGTTAAAGTTATTGAGGTTGATGGAGTATTAGATTTAAAAAGCAAAGTTGAATTTTTATTAAGAAATGATAATATTGATTTTTTTGTTCATTCTATGGCTGTTTCTGATTATATGATTGATTATGTAACCACTTTAAAAAAAATGGAAAAAAGTTTTACTAGTGATGATGATTTTAGTAATGTTGATAAAATTACTGATAATAAAATATCTTCAAATGAGGATAATTTAGTTATTGTTTTAAAACAAACTCCTAAAGTTATTTCTATTATTAAAGATGTTAGTCCCGAAACTTTTCTTGTTGGATTTAAGTTGCTTGATGGAGTATGTGATGAAAAATTGATATATGTTGGTAGGGAATTAATGAGGAAGAATAATTGTGATATGGTTGTTGCGAATGATTTATCAAATATTAGAAATGGTAAGCATAGTGCATATTTATTAGATAAAGATAATAGTATTACAGTTGCTAGTGGTAAAGAAGATATTGCAAAAAAATTGGTAAGGAGGTTTAAATGTGGATAAAAGAGTTTTATTTGTAGGTGGTACTTAGGATTTAAATGGCGGAAAAAAGTCTAAACTTGTGGATTCTTTTTCTGAAGAAATAGAAAATGTTACTATATATAATGGTGGTGATTATAAAGATTTAGAAAGAATTATTGAAATGGCAAAGAATTATGATATTGTCTTTTGGTGGGCAAATGTTGATAATAGTCTTCCTAAAGTAAGAAATGTCAAAGAAATCAATTATAGAGTTATGCTTGTTTCTTCAAAAAGGAATGATAATTATAAATATAGTGATGAACAGTTGCTTCAAAGATCGCTTGGTATGAAAGCTAATCTTACTGTTGAATTTTCAAAAACTGATGGGAACTTTAAAATGAGAGTATTTGATCCTTTGGGAAATATTTGGTATGAGGGATATGATATAAAGAAGTGTGCTTTAAATATTTTTAATAGACTTGAAAGTTTAGTTAAATATACTAGAAAATCTACTATTAGATCAAATGATGTTGATAATGAAGAGTTTTTAAGGATAGTAAGAGATTATGCTACTAAATTTGCAGTTACTATTTTTCCTGATGATGTTAAAAGATTTTTAGGGAATGCTTCTTTTAGGTGTTTAAAGGGATTTCCTTCATATCGTGGTAATAATTGTGTTTATGTAAGTAAGAGAAATGTTAATAAGGAATATATTGATGGAAATGATTTTGTAATGACATATGAGGATAGGGGTAATATTTATTACTATGGTGATAATAAACCTTCTGTTGATACTCCGGTTCAGGTGAAGTTATATAGCAAATTACCTAATATCAATTATATGATTCATTCTCATTGTTATATAAAGGATGCTCCATATACAGAAAATAAAGTGCCTTGTGGTGCTTTAGAAGAAGCTGAAGAAATAGATAAATTAATATCTAAGTATTATGATGGTGATTATAATAGAAAATTTTATGTGTTTAATTTATTGGGGCATGGAAGTATTATGATGAGTAGCAATCCTAGATGTTTAGAAAATATTGAATTAGTTAAGAGAGAGGTAATGGAAGAAGATAAGACGTTAAAAAAAATATAATTCTTTGTATATTTCTTTTTTATATTTCTCATAATATTTATGGGAGGATTGAATTATGGAAAATTATGAAAATGTTCCTGTAGATATTATTACAGGAAAGGATTTAGATTATTTGAGTGATATGTTTCAATGGAATTACAATGCTTTTAAAAAGACTTGTAATGATATTGAATATATTAATAATCAAGAAATAATTGATTTGTTTGGTAAAGCAAGTGATTTATTTGAAAATAATCTAAATGATATATTAGATATTATTAGTAATCCTGGAGGTGAAAGTGATGAATAAGATTGGTAATCCTGTTGTTGAGGTGCCTAAAGGGATTGAACTAAATGAAAAAGATTATTGTATATGTTTACTTACTTCTTTAAAGGAAATGGTAAAAAATTATTCTATAGCTATGACTGAAGCCAGTAATGAGTGGTTGTATAATATTTATAAGAATATTTTTATTGAAATTTCTGAGTTACAGAGAGAATTATATACGATTATGTTTAGAAATGGTTGGTATCAGTTAGAGCCTGTTTCTACAACGAAATTAGATGAAAAATACAAAAAATTAGACTCTGATTATAAGGGACTAAGTGAGTAGATTTTTGACAAACCAAAATTAGTATGCTATAATATTAACTTGTCAGGAGGATAATAATATGAAATCAATTGATGGGTCGTCCATTAATAAGATAAAAAGAATATTAATGTTGACGATGTTATCATTAATAATGATGATAAGTTGTTATGTATTTCATAGTTATAGTACATATAAGAGTATAAAGGTTGTAGTTACTGACTCAACTGCTATCGAATATGGAACTGCTAACTATGACTTAGGAAAACTGATTAAGGAAGTAGATGGAAAAGTAATTTCTATCAAAAAAGATGTAGATACTAATGTTTTAGGAGAACAAGAAGTTATTCTAGAAGTTGAAAAGAATAATATAGTTAGAGAGGTACCTATAGTTGTATCGGTTGTTGACTCTATTGCACCAACAATAACATTAAAAAATGAGACTATGACTGTTACACAGGGTGAAGAATTTAATTTAACTGATAATATTGAATCTGTTAATGATTTGATAGATGGAAATTTAAATTATAAAGAAATTGCTGAAAAGGGTAATTATAGTATATCTTATAGTGATGATTTAAGCACTGTAGGAACTCATGAAATTACTATTAATGCAGTAGATAAATCTGGAAACTTTACTACTCAGAAATTTACATTAGAGGTTGTTGAACCTGAACCTGAACCTGTATATGTTCCGCCAGTATATGTAAATGTTGATCCAAGTGTTTATGGTAATGATGTTTCATCAATTGCTTATTCACTTGTAGGAAGCCCATATGTATCTGGAGGAAATAGTCCTTATGGATTTGACTGTAGTGGATTTGTTCAATATGTTTACTCTTTAGTTGGTGTTGGAGTAAGTAGAAGTTCATATACTCAATTGTATGATGGTGTTGGGGTAAGTTATCAAGATGCTCAACCTGGTGATATAGTGTTATGGGGATATGGTAGTACTGTAACTCATTCTTCACTATATGTAGGTAATGGTACAATGATACATGCTGCTAATCCTGGAACTGGTGTAATTGTCAGTAATATAGAAGGATGGTTAAGAGGTTCTGGATCACAAATAGTTTCAGTTAGAAGAATTCAATAGAGCAAGTAATTGCTCTTTTTTTTGTATATTTTTTTGTATAGTGGGAAATATATATATGGGAGGTTATATAATGGAAACTATACAAAAAGTATTATTAGTTATAACAATTATTGGAGCTGTAAACTGGGGATTAATTGGTTTGTTAGATATAAATTTAGTTGCTGCAATATTTGGTAATCAATCAATTATGTCAAAAATAGTATATTCACTTGTTGGAATATGTGGCTTAGTTAACGTTGGTATATTATTAGGACATATTGAGTATGAAAAAGACTAAAAAAAGTCTTTTTTTTTGATTGCATTTGTGTTAAGTTAATTATGCGGGGGATATTATATATGAAGTCTTATGTAGATTATGTTTTAAGAAAAGAAAAGAAAGCTATTTCTTTGGAAAGATTATTTTCAAAGATTGAAGATATGATTTCTAGAGATAAAGGTGAGAGAGTTATTTTAACTGATGAAGAAAAAAAAGAGATAATTGATATTTTAGATGATGGTGTTAAAAAGTATGAAATATTTAAAACACCATCTGATAATTATATTTATATGATAAAGACATCTTTTAGAAAAGGTAGATTCTATGCGGATAAATTTGGATCAGGCAAAGTTTTAATTACAACTACTTATGTAAATGGTGAAGGAAATGTTGTTGTTAATGAGGAACGTGTAGATATTGGTAGAGATAAAACAAATGGAGCCATTGATGGTGATTTTGTTCTTGTTGATACTGGAGGTAAGAAAATTCCGCCAAGGATTGAAAAGGTTATTGATAGAAAATTAGATTATATTCCAGGAGAGGTTTATTCTGTTGGGGGCAGTTACTTTGTAAAGCCTATTGATAAAAGAAAACAGAATCTTATAATTGCATTACAAGAGTCTGCTGTTGATGGTGAGAGAGTTGCTGTTTCTTTGGATAAACCTGTTAGTAATAATTATTACATTGGAAAAATAGTTAATAGATTTAATCATAAAGATGATCCTAGTCAGGAAATATTGTGGGAAGCATTTAAACATGGAAGAGATAATGATTTTAGTGATGAGGCATTGCAACAGTTAGATGATATTCCAGATGTTGTAAGAGATATAGATAAAATTGGTAGAGAAAATCTTATTGACTGGGAATTATTCACAATCGATGATGAAGATACTAAGGATATGGATGATGCTGTTAGTTGCACTATCAATGAAAGTGGTAATTTTGTGCTAGGAGTACATATTACTGACGTGGCTAGTATTATTCCTGAAGATTCTCCTTTGGATAAAGAAGCATTTAGAAAAGGAAATAGTGATTATTTAGGAAATTTTGTTCTTCCTATGACTCCTCATAAAATATCAAACGGTATTGGTTCTTTAAATCCTGGAGTTGAGAGAATGGCTATTTCTTGCATTGCGGAAATAAGTCCTGAGGGGAAATTAATTAATTATAGAATAACTCCTACTATTATTAAGTCTCGATTAAAGATGGCATATTCCAAGGTAAATAGTATTTTAAATGAGGGGAAAATAGATCCTGAGTATAAAGAGTTTGTTCCTACTTTAAATCTTATGGATGAATTGGCGTTTCAGCTTAGAGAGAATAGATTAGAAAGAGGTGCTATTGAGTTTGATAGACCTGAGGTAAAATTTTTATATGATGAAGATGGTAAGATTATTGATTGTGTTGTTCGTACTCGTGATGTTGCAGAAAATATGATAGAAGAGTTTATGTTAATTGCTAATGAAATTGTGGATAAAGAATTATCAAGAAGAGGACTACCTTGTGTTCATAGAATTCATGGAAAACCTAATGAAGAAAAAGTGGTTGAATTATTGAAATTTTTGGATGCTATTAACTTACCTTTTTCTGCTTGTTCTGCTCGTGAGATTGCTACGAGTAGGAAGGCATACCAAAAATTTGTAAAACATATTAGCAATAGCGATATATTATCTAATTTATTATCTACGGAAGCTATTAAATGTATGTCTAGGGCAATGTATAGTCCGGAGAATATTGGGCATTTTGGATTGGCAAAAGATAATTATTGTCATTTTACTTCTCCAGTTAGAAGATATTCTGATTTGACTGTACATAGAATACTTTGGGATTGTGTGTTTAATAGAAAAAAATCTAATGAAAATAAAAATAAGTGGATTAAGAAACTTCCTGATATAGCAGAGAGAACTACACATATGGAAAGGGTTTCTGATGAGACTGAAAGAGATGTATTTAGAATGTTGTGCGCTGGTTATTTAGAAGATCATATTGGTGAAGAATTCGATGCTACTGTAGTTTGTGTTTCAAAAGACTGTTTAACAGTGGAATTAGATAATCTTATTGAGGGGACTATTAGAGTTAAGGATTTACCAGGTAACTATGTTCATAGTCCAGAAAGTTATTCTCTTGTATCACTTGATAATGAGGATAATTACTATGTTGGTGATAGACTTAGAATTAAATTAAAAAGTGCTTCAAAGGAAACAAGAAGAATAGATTTTACTGTTGTTGAAAAGATAAATGAAACAGATATTGTTAATTCTGGTGAAATTAATAGAGCTGTTAAAATAAAAGCAAAAAGTGAAATGAATAATAAATCAAAAAGAAGAAGAAAATAGATTTCTTCTTTTTTATTTTTATGGGGAATTTGAGTTGATAAAATTGCTATAAAATGATATTATTAATATAGGTATGAGGTTGGATATTTATTATATCTATTCATATTTATAAGGAGATGACGAGATGTTTATATCACTTTCAGATGTTTTAACTATACTAAGAAAAATAGTTGATATTTCTTTAGTTTGGTTAATATTTTATTATATTTTGAAGAATATTAAAAATAATGTTAAACTTTCTTTGATATTTAAAGGTTTATTGATAATAATAATTTTAAAAATTATAAGTGAATTGTTTGGGTTTATAACTGTTGGATATTTACTTGATTATATTATTCAATGGGGACCTGTTGCTGTTATAGTTATTTTTCAGCCAGAGATTAGAACGATTCTTGAACAATTGGGAAGAAATCAATTGCTTGGTAGACATAAGACTTTAACTGTAGATGAAAGAGAACATTTAGTATATGAAATGATTAATGCAATTGAATATTTGAAAAAAGAAAGAATTGGAGCATTAATTGTAATTGAAAGAGATGTTAGTTTAGGTAATTATATTGATAGAGCAAAGAAATTATATGCTGATTTATCAAGTGATTTATTAATAGCAATATTCTATGAAGGTAATCCGTTACACGATGGTGGTGTTATTATTCAAGGAGATAGAATTACTTGTGCTGGTGCTGTTTTTCCAACAAGTAATAGTCCAAAAATAAATAGAAGATTAGGTACTAGACATAGAGCAGCATTAGGACTTGCTGAAGAAACTGATGCAATATGTATTGTAGTATCAGAGGAAACAGGAAGAGTTTCAATTGCTCTTAAGGGTGATATGCTATATAATCTTACTCTTGATGATGTTAAAATGTTGTTAATTGATGAATTAAAACCTAAACAAGAAATTGAATTTGATGAAGATGAAGAATTAAACGAGGAAGAGATATATGAAGAAGATAGGTAAGATTTTTGGAAATTTATTTCGTAGAATAGGTTTGTTTTTCGATAAAATTCTAATTACTCCAATTACAAGAATAATTCTTAAAGTTATGGAATTGAGTAAGAAGTGGGCAAAAGGAATAGATAGACTATCAGGAAGGAAATCTACTTTACTAATTACAAGTTTATTACTTGCATTTATAGTATTTATCTATATAGATAATGAATCAAATGTTATGATTGATCAATATGCTGAAATATTGTATGATCAACCAGTTACGGCTGTATTTAATGAGGAATTATATGTTGTTGATGGTCTTCCAAAAACTGTTGATATAACCCTTATAGGACAAAGAAGACATATTTTCTTGGCAAAACAGTCACCATCAAAAGGTGTTACAGTTGATTTGACTGGATTAAAGCCAGGAACACATAAAGTTTCATTAAAATATACTCAAAGACTTAAGTCGCTTGATTATAAACTTGATCCTACTCAAGTAAATGTTACTATTTATGAAAAAGTAAGTGAAAATAGAACATTAACTTATGATATTCTTCATCAGGATAAATTAGATTCTAAATTATATATTAGTAATGTTGAGATTGATAGAAGTGATGTTATTATCAAGGGTGCTCAATATAAACTTGATAAGGTTGCTTCTGTAAAAGCATTACTTGATGTTAATAATATTCCAAATCCAAAAGCTGGAGATATTACTGTTAAGGATATACCACTAGTTGCTTATGATAATGATGGTAATATTGTTGATGTAGAAATTGTTCCAAAAACAGTTACTGCAACTGTAACAATTACTTCTCCAAGCAAAGAGGTTCCAATTAGAGTTGTTCCAAAAGGTAACTTAGCATTTGGTAAGTCTATTAAATCTATTACACCAAGTATTTCAACAATTACAGTATATGGAGAACAAGCTGCAGTTGATGCATTACAACAATTAGATGTTGAAATTGATGTTAAGGGATTAGAAAAAGATAAAGATTATAATGTTACATTAAAGAGACCTAAAGGTATTACAGATTTAAGTTCTAAGAATGTAAATGTTAAGGTTGTAGTAGATAATTCGTCTAGTAAAGAATTTGAGAATATCTCAATAACTACAAAGAATCTTGATAGTGCTTATAAAGTTCAAGCAGCAAGTGATAGTGATAGACAAGTTACTGTAGTTGTTAAGGGAAGTGAAGAATCTCTAAACAATATTAAAGAAAGTGATATTACTGCTTATGTTGATCTTAAGAATTATGGTGAAGGTACACATGAAGTTGAAGTTAATGTTACCGGTACAGATTTGAAATTATCTTATGCATCTAAGACTAAGAAGGTTAAGGTAGTTATTACTAAAAAGTAGTTTATAAAGCCAACAATATGTTGGCTTTTTTTGGAATATTATTTCATTTTTTTCATAATATGTAGTAGATTGGAGATTATTATGAAAAAGATATTTATATTTTTAATTTTAATATGTGTATTTTTAACAGGTTGTGGAAAAAATAGTCAGTCTAATGTAACAAACAGAATTATTAATAATTACAAAAAGAGTAGTGGATATAAATTGGATGCTGATTTGGAAATTATTAATAATGATGATGTCTATAATTATAAGGTTGAATCTTCTTATAGTAAGAAGAATGATTACTATAAAGTTGTTTTAATTAACAAATCAAATGATTTTAAACAAATTATTTTGAAAAACAAAGAAGGTGTCTTTTTATTAACGCCTTCTATGAATAAGAGTTTCAAGTTTAGTAGTGATTGGCCATATAATAATTCTCAGCTATATTTGTATAATACTGTTATTTCTGATATTGAGAATGATTCTAGTAAAAAGTTTGAATTTAGAAATAATAAGTATATTTATAATACTAAAGTTAAATATTCTAATAATAGTAAATTATATGGACAGAAGATTATTTTTGATAAGAAATATAAATTGAATCAAGTTGATGTGTATGATAGAGATAATGATGTCTGTATGAAATTAACTATTAATAAAATTAGTTCTTCTCCTAGATTTAGTAAGAATTATTTTGATTTTGATAATGATTATAAAACTAAAAAAACTAAAGATACAATGAGTATAGATGATATTATTTATCCACTATTCTTACCAAGTGGAACAAAATTAGTAGAAGAAAAGAAAATAAATAAAGATAATGGTCAGCGAGTAATTATGACATATGATGGGGAGAAGAGTTTTTTACTTGTTGAAGAAACATTAGATGTCTTTAATGACCTTACTATTATTCCAACTTCAGGTGAGCCATTTCAGTTAATGGATACAATTGGAGTAATGAGTGATAATTCTTTAAGTTGGGTAAGTGGGAATATGGAGTATTATCTTGTAAGTGAGGTTATGGGAAAGGATGAACTTGTTGAAATTGCTCAGTCTATTGTTGGAGTACAATCAGTTAAATAATAGACTTTAATAATGATAATATGCTATAATATTTTTTGGGTGAATAATTATGGCAACAAAAAAGAAAAATAATGTTAAAAAGAATAAGGGGACAACAGCAAAGAATAAAATACAAAATGAAAAGAGGAAAATAGAACAGATTGATTCGGGATTTGATTCAAACGTTTGGCACTATATTACAGTTATATCTATTGTTATAATATTTATATGTGCATTCTATTTGTTAACATTATATATTACATCTAAGAATGGAAATAATGATTCAAAGAAAGATGATACAGAGTCAACAACTAGTGAAATATCTTATAGTGATATTATGGTTGGAAGAAGTTTTTCTATTAGTGATGGTGAATATTATGTAGTATATTATGATAAGACAGATGATAGTATTAATTCTTCATTAACTAGCGTAGTAAGTGATTATAAATCTAAGGAAGAACATTTGGATATTTATAGTGTTAATATGGGTGATGGGCTAAACAAGAAATATGCAAAAGATGAATCTAATCATAATCCTTCAAATGCTAGTGAAATTGCTATATCAGGACCAACATTAATTAAATTTAGTGATGGTGAAGTTGTTGATTATGTTGAGGGAATTGATGAAATAACTGATTATTTACAATAAAAAGGCTTATTGTCTTTTTTGTTTGAGGGATATATGAAAAAGAAAAGAAAAAATAATAAATATATAAAGAATATACTTAAAGATTTAGATAATGAATCAAAATTTTCTATTTATGAAGTTGTTATTATTATGTTTATTTCTGTTTGTTTTGGAATAATAATAGGTTATATTTTAACTTATACAAATAGTAGTATGTATGCTATAAGAAATGATTCTAATTTAAGTGATATTGTAACTACATACAAGGAAATTAATGATAACTATTATAAGAAAGTTGATAAGAAAAAAATAAGTGAAGCAGCAGTATCTGCAATGATGAAATCATTGGATGATCCTAATACATCTTATATAAGTGATGATTTTAATGATAGTTTTAATGAAACTATGAATGGTCAATTTGTTGGGATAGGAATAACAATAAAGTATGATGGAGAATATAACAAAGTTATTGAAGTAAACAAAGATGATCCTGCGGATAAGGCTGGAATAAAAAAAGATGATTTGATAGTCAAAATAGATAATAATGATTGTAAGGGTAAATATGGTAACGATATAACTAAGCTAATAAGAGGTAAAGCTGGTTCAAAAGTATTAATAACTGTAAAAAGAAATGATGAATTAAAAGAATTTACTGTTATAAGGGGAGATATTGATATTAAAAGTGTTGAATATAAAGTCTTTGAGGAAAATGATCAAAAGATTGGATATATAAGATTATCTGTTTTTGCATCAAATTCTTATGGTCAGTTTAGTGAAGCTTTATCTAAATTGGAAAAAAAGAAAATTGATTCACTTATTATTGATTTAAGGGGTAATCCTGGTGGATATATAAGTGCTTCTAGAGACATATTGAGTTTGTTCTTTGATAAAAAAGTAGTTTTATATCAGATACAAAATATGAATTCTAGTAAAAAGAAAATATATTCAAAGACATTAGAAAAGAGAAAATATCCGGTAGTTCTTCTTGGAAATGGATTGACTGCATCATCTTCTGAAATTATGATATCTTGTTTTAAGGATAATTATAGCAAGTCATATTTTGTTGGAGAAAAGACTTATGGGAAAGGTACAGTGCAAGAGTCACATTCATTAAAGTCTGGAAATACAATTAAATATACTGTTAATAAATGGTATACTTCTAAAGGGGAAAGTATTGATGGTAAAGGAATAGTACCTGATTATAATGTGATTCTTGGTGATGATTTTTATGATAATCCTACAAATGATAATGATGCTCAAATTAATAAAGCAAAAGAAATACTAAAAAAGAATCATTAATTTGATTCTTTTTCTATGCAATTTACTATGAGCTGTTTTCTACTATTAGTTGGGCTACATGTAGTTAGTATTAATTGTTTTTCATTTTCTTTATTAACATTTATGTATCCATTTTTAGGTTCTTCCCATATACTTTTTACAGAATATATGTATTTTTTGTTATTTAGTTCTAAATTGATAATATCATTTTCTTCTAATAGATTTAAATTTTTAAAATATGCTATTTCACCTGTTCCTGAATGCGCAGCAATAAAAATAATACTATTATCATTTTCTGGCAATATAGACTCTTTTAAAATTGTTACATGTTTATCAACATTGTTTTCTTCACTATTGATATTGTATAGTTTTTCATTTATATTTAGCTTTTTGATTTTTAATGAACCAATTATATTTTCTTCTTTATTAATCTTTTTTATTTTGAAATTTGTTATTATGTTGTTTAATTGTTGATCATTACTTACTTTTATTATAGATAAGTAGGATAGTATTATTATTAATGGTATTAGGATAATGAATATTTTTTTCACAATATTAATAATATAATTATAATAAATATAATGCTTGTCCTTATGTTTGTATAGGTATTTGGAACAGGAATTCTATAGTCTTTTAGTTCAATTGTTTCTTCATCATTTTTATCAACAATTATTATAAATGGTTCGTTCTTTTGATATCCTTCTGTAGTGTTTTTTTGTACTATTTTGTATTTACCATATGGAAGAGTGGTTGTTACTTCACCATTTTCATCTGTGGATATTGTTTTTATTAAATTATTATCAATATCATATATATCAAAATCAATGTTTTTTTCTGGATTCATATTATTTTCTTCACCATATTTTTTTACAATTGTTATTTTCTTTTCTATTACTTTGTTATAAAAATCCACTTGTGGTTTTGGATTATCTATAGATATTGTTACTTCATATAAATTTTCATTTAAGTTATATCCTTCTCCTGTTTTTGCTTCTTTTAAATAATATGTTCCATATGGAAGATTAGTTGTTTTACCAGTATTATTATTTATTTCAATTGTTTTAACAATATGTTGTTTTTTATCTAGAACGTTAATAACTACACCATCGAGTTTTGCTTCACCTTGTGGTTTTGTTGTTTTTGTGTCTTCATCTAATTTATTAATATTTATTTCTGTTTTTTTTACAATCACTTTGAATTTTGCTTCTTTGTTTTCCAAGTTGCCGGTTTTTAATAAGTTTTGACTGTCATATGATTGATAGAAAATTACTGGATTATTATAATTATTATCATTTCTATATAGTGTAAAATCATATTCTCCTTCAGATAAATCTGTGATTTTTATATCACCATATTTTAAATTTACTCTATTATCATCACAACTATAATACCTCATTATTTCTTCTGATTCTTTATAGAATGTTTGTCCTTCAACTATGTTGAATATTTGATTATTTACTGATGGAAGAACGTCATATGTATTTACAAGATAGTTTATTTCATTTATTTCTTCTTGATATGGATATATTTTATTTCCATTTAAGTAGTCTGTGAAGAAAAATGAACCTGAATATGGATCTGCAGTTTCCCAAATCATCATTTGTGTTATAGCATACCATTTTATATCTGTATGGTTTTTATATCCATATCCAAAATGTGCAATCCTTTCAATCTTTGTTTTTTGTTCTTGGGAAAGGTTATATGGATTTAGTGTTGACTCGTAAGTACTATTGTCGTTGAAAAAAGTAAATGGTTCAATACAGTAGGCTGGTTCTCCTGTATCACTTTTTCTAAAGAGTCGTGCTTTTTGATAATATATGGTATTGGTTGAGTATTGATATTTACTCATATAAATACCATCAACATACTCTGCTTCATAGAAAGTTGCACTTTCTGCATTAACATTTATTATTTTAAATAACATAATGCTGATAATTGATATTAAGAAAAAAATTTTTTTGTTTATAAATATCCCTCCTTTTTTTTCTTAATGTTTTGTAGTCTAACATTATGTTTTGATTGATACAAATAAGTATTATTCTATTTTTTTTATTAATTTGTTCTGATTTTGTAATATTAGTAATTAAATATTTAAAATTTGTATTATTGTTGCATATTAATTAGCAAGTTTTATATGATATAATATTTTTGAGGTGATTTGATGACTGATATAGAAATATCTAGAAAGAGTAAAAAACTTAATATATGTGATGTTGCAGAAAAGATTGGCATAAAAAAAGAAGACTTAATGTTATATGGTGATTATAAAGCAAAAATAACAAAAATAAAGAAAAGAAAAAAGCAGGGTAAGTTAATCCTTGTAACTGCAATTAGTCCTACTCCTATGGGTGAGGGTAAGACTACAGTTAGTATTGGATTAGGTGATGCTTTAAATAGAATGGGGAAAAATATAATTATTGCACTTAGACAACCTTCAATGGGACCTGTTTTCGGTATGAAAGGTGGGGCTACTGGTGGAGGATATTCACAGGTTGTTCCTATGGAGGATATAAATCTTCATTTTACAGGTGATTTTCATGCAATTACATCAGCAAATAATTTGATATCAGCAGCAATTGATAATCACATATTCTTTGGAAATAAACTTGATATACAAAATGTTTTGTTCAAGAGATGCTTGGATGTTAATGATAGAGCATTAAGAGATGTTGATTTGGGTACTAGAAGAGATTCATTTACAATAACTTCTGCTAGTGAAATTATGGCTCTATTCTGTTTGGCTACTTCTTTGGATGACTTGAGAGAAAAGCTAGGTAGAATTATTATTGGTACAAATAGTAAGGGTGAATATATTTTTGCAAGAGATTTAAAGATTGAAGGAAGTTTGGTAGCTTTATTAAAAGATGCTTTTTTACCTAATTTGGTTCAAACTTTGGAAAATACTCCTACAATCATACATGGTGGACCATTTGCAAATATTGCTCATGGATGTAATAGTATGATGGCTACTAAAACAGCACTTTCTTATGCGGATTATGTTGTTACTGAGGCTGGATTTGGAGCTGATTTAGGTGCAGAAAAATTCCTTGATATAAAATGTAGATTAGGTGATTTTGATCCTCATGCAGTAGTATTAGTAGCAACTATTAAGGCTTTAAAATATCATGGTGGGGTTAGTAAGGAAGATATCTTTAAGAAAAATGACGACGCTTTAATAAAGGGATTCGAAAATTTGAAGAAACATTATGATAATTTGAAAAAGTATGGAGTAAATGTAGTTGTTTGCTTAAATAAGTTTACTACTGATACAGAAGATGAAATTGAACTTCTAAAGAAATATTGTGAGGATAATGACTTTATCTTTACTGTTTCATCTGCTTGGGGTGATGGTGGAGCTGGAGCTATGGATCTTGCTGATAAAGTTATAAAGATAAAGAAAGGAAATTTCAAACCTATTTATAGTTTAGATGATACTATTGAAAACAAGATTAAAAAGATTTGTTGTAACATATATGGAGCTAGTAAGGTAAACATAAGTGATATTTCAAAGAAAAAAATAGAGATAATCAAGAAAAACAAACTAGCTAATCTTCCAATTTGTGTTGCTAAAACACAATATTCGTTCTCTGATGATAAAGATAAGGTCGGTGTTCCTAAAGATTTTGAAGTAACTGCTAGAGATATAAACATTTATAATGGTGCGGGATTTATTACAGTTTTACTTGGAGATATGATGACTATGCCTGGGTTATCTAGAAAGCCTAATTATGAGGTGATTGATGTCATCGATGGTAAAATTGTTAATTTAAGCTAAAAAAAAAGTTCATATAATGAACTTTTTTTATTTACAAGATTTTGATTCAGTATCGTATGTTTTTTCTGAATTATTACATTTACAGGTATTTGTTGCTTCATTAAATGTTGCATCATCGGGGCATTTGCTCTTAGAAATTCCAGTTACACCTTTTTCTCTAATTTTTATTGTTCCTTCATATCTTGTGTTTTTGTATATTGCATAATATTTATAATCATTTTGTATTGATGTATCAATTTGTGGTATTTCAATTGTAACTTTGTCATATATTTCATCAGGCAGTTTTTCATTTATAAATGCTTTTTTATCTGTTGGTATTGCTTCTCCAACATATAAAGTGATTTCTTTTAATGTAAGTGTCATATCAGGTAGTTCTTTTTCTTTAACTTTTATTTTTCCTTGATATTTCTTTTTGTTATACTTAATTGTATATGTATATGTACCTGCTTGTGTAATATTTACAAGAGAGGTATCAAGTTCAAGTTGTTTAATTATTTTTTCATCAACTTGATCTCCATCTACTAAATAATCTTTAACATTTACACTTATTGGATTATTTATTTCTATTTCTATATCTTTTAATACAATTTCAATTTTTTTTGCTTGTGTATGAGATTGTGTGTGTTTTTTAACATCTAATTTATAGTTAACTTTTTTAATGATTTTTTTATTACTTTTCATTACAAGTCCGCTTCCTATAAAAAATGTACCCCAAACTGCAATGAATATTGCAAGTATTTTTATTTCCTTTTTATTTAACTTCATTGTTTAACTCCTATTCTTTTATATAATTATATTATGATTAGTCAATATAAACAAGCAAAAATTTATTGTGTTTTATGTTTTTTTGACATATAATTTACTTAGAGGTGAGTTTATGGCTTTGTTATGGTTTATCTCTTTTATAATTTTACTTTTTATTGAACTTATAACAGTTAATCTCGTGACAATTTGGTTTGCTTTAGGTGCATTAGCATCAATGGTTGTATCCCTTTTTGTTGATTCTTATATCATTCAAATCGTGGTATTCATTGTTGTAAGTATTATTTCATTAATATGTACAAAATCTGTTGTAAAAAAGTTTAAGGCATTTAAAACAACACCTACAAATTCTGATATGGTAATTGGTAAAAGTGGAATTGTCACTAAGAAGATTGAAAATAATAAGTATGGTGAAGTAAAAGTGTATGGTAATACATGGACTGCGACTAGTGATGTTGAAATCGATGTTGATACTAAGGTAAAGGTTTTATCTATAGAAGGTGTAAAACTCATTGTTAAGAAGGAGGATGATTAATATGGGATTTGGACTTATTGTTATTATTATTCTTGTTGTAATATTTGTTTCTGGAATTAAAATTATTCCACAATCAAAAGCATTTGTTGTTGAGAGGTTAGGTGCATATCATAGAACTATGCAAACTGGTTTAAATTATGTAATACCTTTTATTGAAAGGATATCTAACAAGGTTAATTTAAAAGAAATAGTAAGGGATTTCGCACCACAACCTGTTATTACAAAGGATAATGTTACAATGCAAATTGATACTGTTGTATATTTTCAAATTACTGATCCAAAATTATATTCATATGGTGTAGAAAATCCAGTAAATGCAATTGAAAATCTTACTGCTACAACATTACGTAATATTATAGGTGAATTAGAGCTTGATGAAACACTTACTTCAAGAGATGTAATTAATACTAAGATGAGAAGTATTTTGGATGAGGCAACTGATCCTTGGGGTGTTAAAGTAAATCGTGTTGAGGTTAAAAATATTTTACCTCCAAGAGATATTCAAGAATCAATGGAAAAGCAAATGAGAGCAGAGCGTGAAAGACGTGAAGCAATTCTTAAGGCTGAAGGTGAAAAAAAAGCTGCTATTTTGATTGCTGAAGGTGAAAAAGAGAGTACAATTCTTAGAGCTGATGCTGAGAAAGAAGCTAAGATTAGAGCTGCTGAAGGAGAAGCTGCTGCTATTTTAAAAATTCAAGAAGCAACTGCTCAGGGATTGAAATTACTTAAAGATGCTAATATGGATGAATCAGTATTAAGATTAAAAGGATATGAGGCATTAATAGATGTTGCTAATGGAAATGCAACTAAAATTATTGTTCCAAGTGATTTGCAAGGAATTGTTACTGCAGGAACAGCTATTGCTGAATCAATGAAAAAATAGTTCTAATTGAACTATTTTTTTTTATACTTTTTTACCTTGGTAAGTATCTCTTATTACCATTTCTTTATCTATGTCGTTTAATACACAAAATTTTTTAGTTAACCATTTTGGTTCTATCAAATCATCAATTTTAGGATCTCCAGTAATTCTATTGATAACTATTTCTGGTCTTAGTAATTCTAATTGATCTATTACTATATCGATATATTCTTCTTTAGTTAAAATATGAAACTTTTCTTTTTCATATATTTTTTCTAATGGGGTGTTTTTAATCACGCTTAGCATATGTATTTTTATTCCTTGGATATCTAGCTTATTCAGATACTTTACAGTATTTAACATATCTTCTTTTGATTCATATGGTAAGCCATTTATTATGTGTATAACCACATTTATGTCTCTTGCTCTTAGTTTTTTTGTCATGTCTTCAAAACATTCCAAAGTATGACATCTATTTATAAATTTAGATGTTTTTTCATTTGTTGTTTGGAGTCCTAACTCTATAGTTAAATATGTTCTTTTATTTAAATCTTCTAGATAATCTAAACATTCATCACTAATTGAATCTGGTCTTGTTGCAATATTTAGACCAACAACATTCTCTTGTTTTAGTATTTCTTCATATAGTTCTTTTAATTTTTTAACTGGTGCATATGTATTTGTTCTTGCTTGAAAATATCCTATATATTTGGCTTTAGGCCATTTTTTATGCATCATTTCTTTTATTTCATTAAATTGTTTTACAATACTATCTTTTTTATTTCCCGCAAATTCTCCGCTTCCAGATTTTGAACAATATATGCATCCGCCAGTACCTACTGTTCCATCAAGATTAGGGCATGAGAAACCTGCATTTAAACTTACTTTAAATACTTTTTCCTTAAATTTCATTTTATAGAAATAATCTAATGTGTGATATCTTTTATTATTATATGAATATTTAAACATAAAAATCTCCTTTGTCTAAAATAACATAAAATATGGTTTTTTACAATTAAATATGATATCATTAATATAGGTGGTGTGCTTGAAAAAAGTAAAAAACATTAAAGTAAAACCTAAATTTGCATTATTTCTAAAAATAATATGTTTTATTTTGTGCATTTTATTGGGTACCTTTATTTTTTATAGCAAGCAAATATCACAGCTTACTAACTTAAATTATAGTAAGGAAGCAAGTAGAAAAATTCTCTTTTCAAAAAATAAAGATTATGTTTTAAGTGTAGGTGAAAACAAGACTTTAAATGCTGCTTTTGAAAGTGAGGATTATAATGAAAAGTATTTAGATAACTATTCAAAAATAAATTATGTTAATCATAAAGACTTAATAAAAAATATCAACAATTTATTGAAAGTTGGTTATAGCAATAGTGATATAAATTTAATAATTACTCATGGTACCAATGAAGATGTTATTGAGTTTGCTAAAAGAGATAAGGTAAGATATTTGGAAGAATTTTATACTCTTGATTATGCAAAAATAAAGAATTATGATAGGTATGTTGCATTATCAGATGAAACAGGAGATAATGAAGATGATATTGTTATAAAGGTTAATCTTGATTTAGATAAGGAAAATTATGTTGAATGTACACAGGTTGTTGATTTTTCAACTGATATGCTTGTAAATAAACATAGATGTCTAAATAAAGATTTTGTTCCAGATGATTTAGTAGATATTAGCTCAAAATATACTGATGAAAAAGATCTTAAAATTTCTAGAATTGCAATGAATGCATTTATAAAGATGTATGAAGCTGCAGAGAAGGAAGGGTATCAACTAGTTATTAATTCAGCATACAGAAGTTATGAGGAACAGGAAGAACTTGTTAATACATATTTAAATTCATATGGACAGGCTTATGTTGATAAATATGTTGCAAAACCTGGATTTTCTGAACATCAAACTGGTTTAGCATTTGATATAGGTAGTAGGAATAGTAGAGTTTTTGCCAATTCAAAAGAATATGAGTGGATGCAGGAAAATGCACATAAATATGGATTTATTTATAGATTTGATAAGAGATATGAAGATTTAACTGGCTTTAGAAATGAGGCTTGGCATTATAGATATGTTGGCAATGAAATAGCAACTTATGTTTATGAACATAACAATATGTCTTTAGAAGAGTATTTTGTTATATTTTTAGATAAATAGGAGGGATTCATCATGGTTTGTAAAAATTGTGGGGCCGACTTAAAACCTGGTATTAAGTATTGTCTTAATTGTGGATATTATATTGATGAGGAAGACGGTGATTCAAAAGAAGAAAGTCTTTCTTTGGACGATATTGATTTAAGTACTAATACAGATGGTGAGGATAGCAAGTTAGTTTTTGATGATTACGCTGATGATTCATCTAAGACTGTAAGTAAGAAATCAAGAAAGAAAAAAATGACAATGACTGATATGCTAATATATGGTGTTTTGATTCTTATTATTGTAATTTCTTTTATAGTAATGATTGTTTCTATTGTTAATAGTAATAAAAAGACCTCTGTCAGTCCTCAACCAACAGTTACTAATGTTGAAGATAATGTTATTAAAACAAAGAATTATACAGTTAAATTTTCTGGTAAATTGAATTATTCACAGGATGGAGAAGTAATATATATTTCAGATGATAAGAATTATACTTTTTCTTATAGAAATAGTTTAGATGATTATGAAAGATATTCTAAAGACTTGACAATTCTTGAAAATAGCTTGAAAAAGAGTGGTTATAATGTTCTTAATAGTGAGAAAAGAGAAGTAAATGAAACTGAGTTTATTATTTATAAATTTAAATTTGATAGTAATGTAAAGTATTTATATGTTACTAAAGTTGATAAAAAATATGTTACGATGGGAACTATAGAGGAAATTGATAATGGTGACTGGCGAGAAGCATTAACAGTTATTAATAAGATTAATGGAACTATAAAAATAACTGATAGTGGTGATTCTGATACGGAAATAAACAATGTACTTAATAATAGTACAACGGATATAAATGGTATAATTAGATAGTATTTTAAAAGTTAGATTTATCTAACTTTTTTTGTGATTATTTTCTTGGGTTTTTTACTTAATTATGTTATTATGTTATTAGAGTAATAAGAAGGTGTTAGGTATGTATCCACTTGGCAAACAATTTGAAATTGATTATGCAAAGGCTAAATGTGATAAGAGAGCAGTTGTCCAGGGACCTAATTATAGATTTTCTGTTATTAGCGAAAGGATAATAAGAATTGAATATTCACCTGAAGGTAAATTTTTGGATAAACCTACTCAATTGGTTAAAAAGAGAAATATAGGTTTAGCCGATTTTTCTGTGCGCCAAGATGCTAACTTTTTGGAGATTACAACTAAATTTTTTACTCTTAGTTATATAAAGGGACAATCATTTTATGGGACAAAGGTTGATCCTATGAAATATTTAAAAATAACTTTAGTAGCAAAAGAAAGAGACAGGTGTAAAGATTGGTATGTTACTCATCCTGAAGCTCGAAATTTAAAAGGTAATATGGTTGGAGTAGATGTTGATATTCCTGACAATCTAAAAAAAGGGTTATATTCAATTGATGGCTTTGCATCAATTGATGATAGTAATAATAAAGTGATTGAGGAGGATGGATCAATTGGTGAGCCGCTTCCAAATCATTTAGATATGTATGTTTTTATGTATGATATGGATTTTAAGCATGCATTGTTTGATTATTTTAAAATGACAGGGGCTCCAGCATTAATTCCAAGATATGCTTTAGGAAATTGGTGGAGTAGAAATACTATCTATGATGATGGTAGTATTCATGATCTTATTAGAAAATTCGAAAAGAAAATGATTCCTTTGTCTGTAATGGTCTTTGATCATGATTGGCATATCAGAAATGTAAATGAGATTAAGGGATTAAAAGCAGGTTATACTTTTAATAATGAATTATTTAAAGATCCTAAGTTTATGATTAATGAATTTCATAAAAGGGGGATTAGGGTAGGTTTAGTCATAAATCCATTAGGTGGAATATATCCTCATGAGCAGTATTATCCGCAAGCTAGTGAATATTTACAGGTTACTGATGGTAGTATTATAGGTTTTGATCCATTAAACCCAAAACATGTAGATGTTATGTTTAAGATGTTTTTGCATCCATTGGAAGCAATGGGAATTGATTTCTTTTGGAATGATTCTACTGGTGATGGAGATATTAGTAAATTATGGGCATTAAATCATTATTTATATTTAGATTCAGGAAGAAATAGTAATAAAAGACCTTTGATTTTATCTAGAGGTGGGGTATTGGCTCCACATAGATATCCTGTTCTTTATGGAGGTTCTTCTGAAATAAGTTGGAAAAGTTTAAGAACAATTCCATTTATGTATTTAAATGCTGCGAATATAGGAGTTAGTTGGTGGAGTCATGATGTAGGTGGAAATCATGGGGGTATTGAAGATGGTGAATTATATATTAGATATGTTCAATTAAATACTTTTGGACCAATTTTGAGATTCCATGGAGCAAGAGGGAGATATTATAAAAAGGAACCTTGGGTATGGGATGCTAAGACTGAGAGTATTGCAGCTGAATATTTAAGACTTAGACATAGATTAATACCTTATATCTATACAGAGGCATATAATTATACTAAGAGTGGAACACCTTTTATTCAACCATTCTATTATAATTATATGTGGGTATATGATGATGATTTATATAAAAATCAATATTATTTTGGATCTCAATTATTGGTTTGTCCTATATTAGATCCAAAGGATCAAATAATGAATCGTACTATTCATAGATTCTTTGTTCCTGATGGCACTTGGTATGATTTTGTTACAGGAAAGAAATTCCCTGGTAATAAGAAGTATGTATCATTCTTTAAAGAAGATGATTATCCAGTGTTTGCTCATTCAGGATCTATAATACCTTTTTCTAATAGGAGTGATTATAACAATATTGGTCTTCCTACTGATTTGGAAATACAAATTTTCCCTGGTGTAAGTAATACATATACTTTATTTGAAGATGATGGAATAACTTCATTATATAGAGAGGGATATTTCTTAAAAACCTCAATTGATTATAATTATATGAGAAATAATTATACTGTAATAATTAGGTCTATTGATGGTAAGAGTGGTATTGTCCCTGAGAAAAGAAATTATAAACTTGTATTTAGAAATACTAAGCAAGCAGATAGTGTAACAATATATTTTAATTCAGATAAGTTAACTAGTGAAAATTATGTAGATGGTAATGATTTTGTAGTTGAAGTTAAAAATGTTCCAACTGTTGGTCAGTTGACAATAAATTGTAGAGGAAAAGATATAGAAATAGATGCAGTTAGATTGATCAATGATGATTTAGACAGTATTCTAATGGATCTTAAAATTGATACATATTTAAAAGAAGACATTGCTAGAATAATATTTGGTGATTTACCAATTAGTAAAAAGAGAATTGAAATAAGAAAACTAAAAAATAGAGGCTTGTCAAAAGAATATATGAAATTATTCTTAAAATTATTAGATTATATTGGAGAGTTTTAGGAGGATTATATGATTGTTAAGGGAAAAATCAGGGATTATAATAAAAAAATAGACAACTTAATTCAATCTGTAATAGTTAACTATTCTCAAGATATTGATTTTAATAATGAAATAGAATTATATGATAGATTAGTATATTTATTGGCAAATGGAGTTTTAAATAAAGAGTTTAATAGTGATTATCTAAATAAACTTGATATTGATGAGGAAAAAAAGATTTTTAATTTAGTAAGAGAATATTCTTCATTATGTTTTAAAGATAAATATTTGTATAATTGGAGAAATTCTTGTCAGGATGTTATTTCAACTGATTATAGGTATATTTGTATAAGATTAGTTGATAATTATGATTTTCTTATTAATTTGACAGTTGATGGTGGGGAAAATGCATTAAGATTACTTGATAATTTTAGTATATATGATGTTTATAGAAGTTATTCAATAGTTGAGATATTGAGGAACAATTATAATTCTGATGATATTTTGAAGAAAGTAATAATTGATATGAGCAGGGATAATAGTAAATTTAATATTTTCTCATTAGAACAAAAAGCTCTTTTATGTTATTATGGTCCAGAAATTCTATATTCTAAACGTGGTGATCTAGTTACTTTTAAAGCTCCAAGCTCTATTGCCTTAGAACTATATAAGTTTGTTTATAAAAAAGAAACAAAACCTACTATTGATGAATTAAGATTTTATTTGAAAGATATTAATGATTTTGAGAGCGTTCTTACCAAATATTTAAGGCAAAGAAAAAACTAAAATATTTTAGTTTTTTTCTTTAATATCTTGGCTTTTTTATTATTTGTGTTATAATATGTTTATATTTTGCGTTGATGAAGAAGTAGTAGCAAAATAATTACTTATAGAGAGTCTATGGTTGGTGGAAATAGATGGTATAGTTTTGTGAACTTGTCTTTTAAGCAAATGGGTAATTCCGTTATAGATTTAAGTGTATAGTAATAACTATAAATTAAGGTGGTACCGCGGTTTTGTTCGTCCTTATGTTTATAGTTATTTTTTTTGGAGGTAATTATGGAAGAATTAATACTATTTATTATGAGTTATGTCCTGATATTTATTTTCTATCAAATATTTATTATTGTACCTGCAAAGAAGAGAATTAAATCAAAGAGAAATAAAAAGGAATTATTAGAAGTTAAGTATTTGGAAGTAGTTCATAAAGTTGATTTAAAAAAAGTTAAATATGAACAGTTAATTCAAATATGTGCATTAGTATCTAGCTTTGATATATCTTTAGCTGTAACTTTTGTATGTATGGTAGATGGATTGTTATTAGAATTATTGGTTGGATTCTTTTCAATTATTATTCTAATTGTTGCAAGTTATTATTTAGTTTATTTATTTTATAAGAAGAAGGGAATGATTAAAAATGGAAAACATAAATAAAATAGAAAAAAAATGGCAAGATTATTGGGATAAGAATAAATCTTTTAAATGTGAGAATGGTGGAGATAAGAAGCCATATTATATCTTGGTAGAATTTCCTTATCCAAGTGGATCAGGATTACATGTTGGACACGTAAGAAGTTATACTGCTCAAGATGCAATTGCAAGAATGATGAGAATGCAAGGATATAATGTATTATATCCAATGGGATGGGATGCTTTTGGAGCTCCAGCTGAACAATATGCTATAAAGAATCATATCCATCCAAAAGATGCTGTTAAGGAGAATATAAAGACTTTTAAAGGTCAAATGAAGTCACTTGGATTCTCATTTGATTGGTCTAGAGAATTTTCTACTACTGATCCAGATTATTATAAGTGGACTCAATGGCAATTCTTACAGTTTTATAAGCATGGAATGGCTTATAAGGATACTATCCCTGTAAATTGGTGCCCTACATGTAAAAGTGTTCTTTCTAATGAGGATGCTGCAGGTGGAGTTTGTGAAAGATGTGGTAGTCCAGTTGAACAAAAAGAGAAGAGTCAATGGATGCTTAAGATGAGTGATTATTCTGAGGATTTATTAAAGGGATTAGATGATACTAATTTTGCTGATAGAGTAAAACTTGGACAAATAAATTGGATAGGAAAATCTACTGGTGTAGAAGTAAATGTTGATATTGTTGGTGGAGGAAAGTTTAGTATTTTTACTACTTGTCCTGAAACTATTTATGGTATTACTTTCTTTGTAATTGCTCCAGATGGAAAACTTATTAAGGAATTGATGGACAGAGTTGAGAACAAAGATGAAGTAAATGCATATATTAAGGAAACTTCTATGAAATCTTCAATGGATAGAACAGAACTTAATAAGGGTAAAACAGGAGTAGAAGTTAAGGGTATTAAAGCAATTAATCCTGTTAATGGAAAAGAGGTTCCAGTATTCTTAGGAGACTTTGTTTTAGGAGATTATGGTACAGGTGCAGTAATGGCTGTTCCAGCTCATGACCAAAGAGATTTTGAATATGCTAAGGAACATGATCTTGAAATAATTCAAGTAATTGATTGTGGTGATATTTCAGAACATGCTATTGAAAAGCAGAAATATATGGGTCATGGATATAAAATGATTAATTCTGAAGATTTTGATGGTATGACTGTTGATGAAGCTCGTGAAAAGATATCTGATATGCTTGAAGAAAAGAAACTTGGTAAGAGAGTTAATAATTATAAGATGAGAGATTGGATATTCTCTAGACAAAGGTTCTGGGGAGAACCAATCCCAATGATTAATTGTCCAAAATGTGGATGGGTTCCTATGAATGAAGAAGACTTACCACTTGTTCTTCCTGATGTTGCAGAATATGAACCTACAGAAGATGGTGAGAGTCCTCTTGCTAATATTACTGATTGGGTAAATTGTAAATGCCCTAAATGTGGACATGATGCAAAGAGGGAAACTGATACAATGCCTAACTGGGCTGGTAGTAGTTGGTATTTCTTAAGATTTATGGATCCACATAATGATAAAGAATTTGCTTCAATGGATGCTATGAAATATTGGAACAGAGTTGACTGGTACAATGGTGGAATGGAGCATACTGCAAGACATTTGTTATATGCAAGATTCTGGGTACAATTCTTATATAATATAGGGTTAGTTCCTAATAAAGAAATGATTTGGACAAGGGTATCTCACGGTATGGTACTTGGTTCTGATAATCAAAAGATGAGCAAATCTAAAGGTAATGTTATTAACCCTGATGATATTGTTAAAGAATTTGGTGCTGATACATTAAGAGTTTATGAAATGTTCATGGGTGACTATCAAATGGATGCTCCTTGGAGTACTGATTCATTGAGAGGTTGTAAACGTTTCTTAGATAAAGTTGAAAGACTTGCTTCAAAAGTAAATGATAAAGAAGGATTTACCGAAAGTCTTGAGGCTATTCAAAATAAGACAATTATGAAGATAGAATATGATATGTCTCATATGGGATACAATACTGTAATCTCTTCTTTAATGATTTTAGTAAATGCTTATGATGAATTAGAATCAATCACAAAAGAGGACTATCATTTATTGCTAGTATTATTGAATCCAATTGCTCCTCATATTACTGAGGAATTGAATGAACAATTAGGATATAAACCAATTTGTGAAAGTGAATGGCCTAAATATGATGAAGAAAAAACAATAGAAACAACAAAGGAAATTGCTGTTCAGGTTAATGGAAAAGTTAGAGCAACAATTACTATTTCTCTTGATGATAGTGAAGAAGTTATAAAAGAAAAAGCTTTGGAGTGTGAAAATGTTATAAAGCATACTGAGGGAAAAGAAATAGTAAAAGTTATTGTTATAAAAGGAAAAATTGTAAATATTGTTGTAAAGTAGGAGAATTTATATTCTCCTATTTTGTTTTTTTGTTTTATAATATTATATTATAGGGGTAATGTAAGGAAGTGGATTTATGAATTCTAGAGATGATGTTTTGTCTTTTTTAGAAGATAGTGGTTTTGATGATTTCACAATAATTAGATATATTTATTTGTATGTTTGTAATTTATTTACTTATGATGTTAGATTTCATTATGCTGATTATAAATTTAAAACTCAGATATATAATAAAAGAATTGATATCACAAATGTACAAGACTATGAAATAGCATGTTATACATGTGCTCATGTTCTTGTAGATTTATTATCATTATATGGAATTGAAGCAGAGATTGTTAGGGATGTTGATTATGAATTTCAACATGCTTATGTAATTGTCAGACACAAAGGGAAAGTGCTAAAACTTGATCCAACAAAGAAACATGATACAACAAGAGTAAAAATGCAAAGTCCTACTTTAGATTTTCAAACTCTTATTGATGATTCTATTTTTTATGATCAGCT
>CACXJP010000006.1 GCA_902768065.1 uncultured Erysipelotrichaceae bacterium | reverse complement strand
TAAGCATCTTAGAAAAAGATATCGCTTATACTACACCTATGCTTGAGTTATCATTAATGAATAGTAATAATTACCAATTTAATATTAATAAATATATACAAAAATTCTACTTGTGTTTATCTAGTGAAAGATTAGATGAAGCTGAGATTTATCTAAATATTATTAGTAACGCAGCTAAGATTAATAATATAGATTTTAATGTTAAAAATCTATATAAAATATTGGAAAATTATCAATCTAGAATTAATTATCAAGCCAATATACCTACTTTTGAAAAAAATAGTCAACCACAAGAGAATAATATTTCTTATGATAAAGAAGGAATTGAGGATGATGACGTTTTTGATGATAATTCACAAACGAATAATGAAGACATAATTAGAGAACAAAGTGATATCAAATTTATAGAGAAAAAGCATGATGAATTAATTAGAAATAAAGGAATTATCATTCTTAATTCAATGAATGCAGAAAGAACTGAATTTATATTAAATGAAGCTGATAAATATCTAGATATGTCTGCATTTACTATTGTTGATGATGGAAAGACTAGAATTGTTCTTAAGTATAATGAGCTTGATTATGAAGATTTTGATGTTAAAGCATTAATTACTGAAGCTATAGCTGATTATAAATCTGGTCGTTATAAAGATAACCTTGATAAACAAATTAAAATACTTGAAACAAATGTAGATCAAAGGTCGAGTAATTATGCAATGATAGGATTATCTTATATGAAACTATATGATATTGATAAAGCTATAGAATATCTTACTGTTGCTAACTATCTAGCAAAGCAAGAAAAAAGCACAAGAGAATATGGAGATTTAATCCTTAGACTTAAAGGTGAAATTGATAAAAAAGATATTAAACCTTTTGTAAGAATGCAACAAAAAGACTTTAAAAATGATAATGATAATTTCTATGGAATTAAAAATTTTGAAGAACTCAACACATATATCTGTGAATCTGGATTGGATGTAGAATCTGCTTGCAGAAGTCTTAATATGTCAGAAGAAGATATTGATGTTGTTAAATTAATATATGCAAGAGAATATTATACATTAGGAAATAAAGAAAAGGGAGAACTATTCCTTAAATCATATGAGAAAAGTAAGGCTAAAACTAATAAAACAAAATCTATATATAAGTATCTTCAACAAAATAAGAAGTTTTATAAGAATAGATTTGATGGAGAAAAGAAGGATTATCCTTCTTTTTCATTGAATAAATCTTTTAATGTTACTAGATTGTATCCTTTTGATTTTAAATAGTTTATCGATGTGATTAACTCTTTATCATTATAATTGTTTATGGTTATTACTATTCCCTTTTCAACATTCTTTTTGATATTTTTTAACATATCTTTTTTTACAATAATAGTTGGCTTTATAGTATGTAATTTGTTTTTACTGCATATATTTAGAAGGTTATCATCTTCAATTTCTGTATAACAATAATTTGCTTTTCTATTAGTAATTGTTTCTAAATAATCAATTGTTGTCTTCATTAATTCTTCATCTTGTTTATTATTATATGATAATATTTCTATTTCATGATTTGATAATTTAGTAATTAAATTGATATTCTTTTCAAGGAGTGTTCCATCTATAAAAAAAGTTACTTGTACATCTTTTTCTTCAAGAAGTTTAAGTAATTTATCTATATTATCTTCTTTTGTAATTTTAAATACTAATGATATATTCCTATTATTTTGATTTCCTTTTACTAAATATTTATCATATGTTTTTTCTATTGATATAGTTGGTTTAGTATCTTTTAAAACTGTTAGGGATTCATTATACTTTCCATATCTTTTCATTTTACTATATGACTCTTTATAATCTATTTCTTTTCCATAACTACCAGAGGTTATCTCATTATTATTAATAATTGCATCTACTGGGTTAATTGTATATTTTTTTGAGGTCTTTTTTATTTTTTGCATTATTGGATCTACATTCTTTAATACATTTATTGAAGCATTTGTATAATACATGCTTATTAATAAAAAAATAAATAGATAGATAAACTTCTTAAACTTATGCATTTTATCACCTATCTAAATATATGAAGAAACAAATGAATTAGAACACCATAATATATTTCTTTTTACAATATTAAAACTATGAACTTTTTATGGAAGTTCATAGTATATTATTATTCCTTTATTTTCAAATGACTAATTCGTGAGTATTGCTATCAGATGGTTTCTGCTTGTCCGCAACGATCGTTCCGGAGCGCGCTTTCGAAACCTTTTTTATCGGTATTGGTTTCTACCTCATCCATTATATGATATTTTTCTATATTTGAACACTTGTTCTAATTACCCAATACGGAAAGCTGGCGCCACACCGTGGCCACTACCATAAGAATCACCGTCACTACCATCAGCAGCATAGTAGCTCAAGCCACCATAACTAGCGACACCGCGGAAATCGTTACCATAACTAGAATAGGCCGAGCGCAACCAGTAATAATAATCTGATGAGTTATATTGTTTAATTGCTCTATAATAATAAGTGGTTGTACATCCTGGATACCAGTCACAATCTCCAGTCTCGCCTGTCATTCCAATATAATAATCAAGTTGTGATGTTGTGCTTGCTGCTGTATCATAGTCATCTGATCCATGTATCTCTACTCCAGATAATAAATATATATTATCTGTTGATGTAAAGTTTCCTGAATCCGTTCCATTATTTCCATATCCTGATATTACTCTTGTTAGTTTGATTGCACTTTGTAAATCATTTGGTAAACTATTAAAGAATGTACCATTTAAATATGTTCTCATCTCTGTTGCTGGCCAACTTCCTACATTTGTATTTGTTGAATTCATTGCTCTTGTTTCTACAACTTCTGCAAACTCTACTACAAAGCCACATGCTGTTTGTGAATATCCTGTATCATTATCTCCACAGTGATCTCCTGTTGTTTTATTTACTATTCTTACTGTATAGTCTACATTATTTATTGTTACTTCTTTTGTATCTCCAACGTTATACACACTTGTATTATTGTCTTGTACTGCTTTCTTTATTGTTGCCCATGAGTCTGTTGCAAACTTCCTCCTGTTGCCTCTGCATCTTCAAGTGGTGTTGCTGTTAGAGTCGCAGTTATTGTTGTTGAGACTGTATCAGTTATTGGAGTTTTAATCATTTCTACCTTTACCTTTGCTGTTGTTTCTTCTCCAGCTTGTAATTTATTATCTAATATTGTTTCTGTAACTTTGAAGTATTCATTATTTGTATTTGATAAATTTAAAGATATTTCTGCACCTACTCCATTAGAATCATTTCTTACTATGTATACTGCTTCGGCATAATCTCCTACTTTTGTTAGTCCTGTTACATCAAACATTGCTTTGGTATCATCTTGTGCGTCTATTGTTGATGTTCCTGATACTCCTGTTGTCCCTGTTATTGCTTGTGCCTGTGTGAAATGTACTTTGAAGTTATTTTGATTAACACTTGCGGTTCCGTTTCCATTAATTAGCATATTAATTGCAGAAATGGATGCATAACCAATACTAAGTGTTAATACTCCAATAAGAAAAAACAAAAATATCTTTAGTCTTTTTCTATTTTTTATCATTATATTTACACTCTCCTATCTTACTAAACAAAAATATCATTTATTTAACTCAATTGTCAATTGTTGTAAACAAAAAAAAGACAGCTTTACACTATCTTTACTTTTTATTTAATTACTTCTGTCTTTTTTAATAAATAGTATGTTGTTCCACCTAGAATAGCTACTCCTAAGAATACTGATATTCCGCTAAAGCTTGCAGTATCTGGAGTTGTTACTTCTTGGTTATTATTTTCTTCTAATACAGCTAGATCTCTATCACTTGAATTTGAATTTGAGCTAGAACTTGAATTATTATTGTTTGTTTTATTCTTTTTGTTTGATGGTTCAACTGTTCTTACTCCTGATGATAGATTACTATTTTTACTTGCTTTTTTACTTGATGCATTTGCAATATTATAGATTAATACTATTATTAAAATAATGATAATTGCTAGGATTATCCATCTAAGGATACTTTTTATAAATTCAACCATTTTATTCACCACCCATTTTATTTTACTTGACTTCTTTTTCCTCTTTTGTTTCTTTTTTCTTCTTGTTGTCTTTTTTTGGAGGAAGGGCATCTTTTCTTGAAAAGTTTTGTCTTCCCTTTTTATCTGTTCCTAAAGCTTTAACTATAATTTCATCTCCAACTGAAACTACATCTCCAGCTTTATCTACTCTTTCGTGTGCTAATTGTGATACATGTACCATTCCCTCACAACCAGGCCATAATTGTACGAAGCATCCAAAGTCTTCTACTTTTACTACTTTTGCTTCATAGATTTTTCCAACTTCTACTTCTCTTACAATTTCTTCTATCATAGCCTTTGTTTTTTCAATTATTTCTCTATCAGAATGATAAATGATTACTCTACCATCATCTTCTAATTCAACTTTAACGGCATTGATATTTGTAACTTCTGTAACATTTGATGCTTCACAAATGATTTTAGTAATCATTTCTCCACCTTTTCCAATTACATCCTTAATCTTTAGTGGATTAATCATAAATGTTTCCATCTTAGGTGCATACTTAGAAACTTCTTTTCTAGGTTCTTTGATCTGTTTTTTAATTACTTTTAGAATTTCCATTCTAGCTTTCTTTGCTTGAGCTAGAGCTTCTTTTAATATTGCTTCAGTTATACCACTAATCTTGATATCCATTTGAAGTGCAGTTATACCTGTTTCTGTTCCTGCGACTTTAAAGTCCATATCTCCTAAATGATCTTCCATACCTTGGATATCTGTTAGGATTGTATATTCATCTTCATGAGTAATTAATCCCATGGCAATTCCTGCAACTGGAGCTTTAATTGGAACTCCTGCAGCCATAAGTGACATACATCCTGCACAAATACTTGCTTGTGAAGATGATCCATTTGATTCAAGAATTTCTGATACAACTCTGATTGTATATGGGAATTCTTCTTCTGATGGAATTACTTGAGCTAGAGCTTTTTCTCCTAAAGCACCATGTCCAATTTCTCTTCTTCCTGGAGCTCCATATCTTCCTGTTTCTCCTACTGAAAATTGTGGGAAGTTATAGTGAAGCATGAATCTCTTTTGATCCTCCATTGAAAGTCCATCTATTATTTGATGTTCATTAAGTGCTCCTAATGTGGTTACTGAAAGAGATTGAGTCTCTCCTCTTGTAAATAATGCAGAACCATGTGTTCTTGGAAGTAGATCAATATCTGTTGATAATTTTCTAATTTCGTCCATCTTTCTTCCATCTGCTCTTTTTTTCTCTTTAACTACGATACTTCTGAATAATTCATATTCTATTTCTGATACAACCATTTGAACCTTAACTAATAATTCTTTTAGTTCATCATCTTTCATTGTATCTTCATTTTCTTTTGTGAATAAATCATTCATCTCTTCTTTTATTTCATCTATTGCTGCATATTTCTTTAACTTATCTTTGATACGAAGAGCTTTATCCATCTTCTTAGTTACTAAGTCTTTAATTCTTTCAACTAATTCTGGTTCTGGAGTAAGTGTTTCATATTCCATCTTCTCCTCACCAATTTCTTTAATAATTTTTTCTTGGAATTTAATTAATTCTTTTACTGCTTTATGTCCGAACATTAATGCTTCTAACATTACATCTTCTGATACTTGTTTAGCTGATGACTCAACCATATTAATTGCATCTTTTGTACCTGCAACAGTTAAGTCTAACTCTGATACTTCCAATTCTTCTGGTGTTGGGTTAATTATGAATTTTCCGTCTACTCTACCTACTTTTACGCCTGCGATTGGTCCATTAAATGGTATTTTTGAGATTGATACTGAAAGAGATGAAGCAAACATTGCAGTTAATTCAGGAGAACAATCTTGATCTACTGATAATACTGTTGAAATAATTTGAACTTCATTCTTGAAACCTTCTGGAAATAATGGTCTCATTGGTCTATCAATCATTCTTGCTGCTAGAGTTGCAGCTTCACTTGGTCTACCTTCTCTTTTAATAAATCCACCTGGGATTTTTCCTACTGAATATAGTTTTTCTTGATAGTTAACAGTTAATGGGAAAAAGTCAGATAATAAGTTAACATTTTTAGATACAACTGCTGCTGTTAAAACAACTGTATCATTATATCTAACAAGTACTGCACCATCTGCTTGTTTAGCTAATTCTCCATGTTCTACTACTAATTTTCTACCATGAAAGTCTAATTCAAATACTTTCTTTTTCATACACTACCTCTTCCTTTTAAAATAAAAAGAGACACTCAAAAAATGTGTCTACTTTCTTAAACCTAATTTTTTAATTAATTCACGATAACTTTGAATATCTTTTTTAGCTAAATATTGTAACATATTTCTTCTTTGTCCAACTTTTACTAAAAGACCTCTACGTGAATGATAATCATGAATATGTACTTTTAAATGTTCTGTTAATTGTTCAATTTCTTTTGATAGAATTGCGATTTGAACTTCTGGAGAACCAGTATCATTTTCACTCTTAGCAAATTCTTTAATAATCTTTGCTTTTTCTGCTTTTGTTAATGCCATATTAACACTTCCTTTCTTAATATATCCACCATAACTAAGTATAAAGTCGGAAATTCTTTAAACCTGGTTGTGGTAAGTACTTGTATTATACTATTAAATGGTATTTTATGCAAGTATTAACTTATTATTTGTAGATTGATATCTTTTTTTATTCAATATTTTGTGATATATTCTTATTGGTGATTATATGAAAACATTAAGTAAGAAAAGGATATTTAGTGTGTGTAGAGGTTTACTTGCTTTCTTCATTTTTTACTTTTCTACACTCTTTAAATATATTCCTATATATATATTTAAACTAGATACTAATATTGTTAATAGTGATATAAAACTATCTATTCTTTTAGCTCTTTTTTCTGCTTTATGTGTTAGTTTTATTCTTATTGTAATGTATTGGAAAGATTTAAAAGAAGAGTTTAAAAAGTTTAAGGATAATTTACTACAATGTTTAGATACTGGTTTTGCATGTTGGGTTATTGGTCTAGTAATTATGGTATCTGTTAATTTTATTTTAGCTTACTTTTTAAAATCAGGTGGTGCTAAAAATGAAAATGCTGTGCAATCTTTGATATCAGTAGCCCCACTTTATATGGCATTAGATGTTTGTTTACTTGCTCCCTTTAATGAGGAAATGGTTTTTAGAAAAGCTCTTAAGGATGTATCATTTAATAAATATATTTTTATATTTTTATCATTTTTAATATTTGGAGGAGCTCATGTAATAGGCTCAGCTAATAGCTTAGTTGATTATTTATATATTATTCCATATGGTGCTCTTGGTGGAATGTTTGCATATGCTTATACAAAAACTGATTCAATTTTTACTACAATTACATTTCATATGATTCATAATACTGTTTTATTTTTAATGTCCATATTATTATAAAAAAAAGAGTTATTAACTCTTTTTCTTTTTATTAAATATTTTATTCAGTACTTTTTTGATTCCTTTTTTTTCTGATGCTTTTTTTGTTTCTTCATATTTTTTTTCTTCTAGTTCTTTTAAATTAACTACCAAATATTTATTATCTTCTGAGAAATTAAATGATAATTCAAATTCTCCCATTTGTGGAATATTTTTCTTCTCCATAAAAGCAATCATTAATCCATTTTGAATAAAATTTGATGGAATACAATCATCATTATGAAGCTCTTTTCCATCTTCTCTATATAGTAAATATTTCTGTGGATCAAGTGATGCACTTATCTTATATGGTATTTCTGAGTCATCACATCCTAGAGAGAAACCATCACTATCAGGTACTAATGGAAATGTTAGTTGATACTCTCCAGATTTCAAAAGATATATTTTCTTTATATCTTCAATTTTTAAGCATAGCATATTATATCTTTCATACAAATCAAGATTATTTTCTTTTTCTGTATATGAAAGAGTATTATATTTTGTAGCAATATCATCAATTTCTTTATTTGTTTCTTCTACTAGAAGTTTTAATTCATCTTGTGTCAAATCTCTATATTTTTTATAATCAGTAATCCATTCTATTGACTTAAAAAAATCAATTTCTTCTTTTTTATCAAATTCTACAAAATCGTCTCTATTACTATCATCAACAATAAGAAATTTTCCCCCAAACACTTTATCTATAATAGATGCAGGAATGGGCATATTTGTCTGTGTCAATTCCATAATATCATTTAATTGAACATATACTTTTTCTTGTTCATTTTCTTTATTAAATATTTTCATTACGAACCTCCTGATTAATCATTATTTTACTAATTTTTTATCTATAATTGTTAATGGGATGCATACTATTATCTCAATTGTTATATTAAGTAAATATCTTATCCAATAACCATCTAAAATTGTTGTATCTAAATATGACAATGTATATACCATATGAAATATTATTAATGAAAAGATATATGATAAGAATACTATTGGATATGTCCTCTTTGTATTTTTTTCTAAAAACTTATATAAGAATATATTTATTATAAGTGATATAACATATGATAATATTTCTCCTCTATATATAGCAAAATCAATTTGTTTTTTCATAGCAAATGACATTAAAAATATAAATAACAATGCCAATAAAGTTGATATTAAAACACTAAGTAGGGCTTTTTTTATTCCATATTTTTTTGTAATCTTGTTTATTGTTAAGAAGATAAATGGAAGTATTGGAATAGATAAACTAATCAATGTTCCTTTTATACTAAAATGATATGTTTTTAGTGATTCTATAAATATTAATAATGCTGATTGTAACAATAGATATATCCATAAATCATTTTTTTCTTCTTTTTGCATTTAATCACTCCTATAAATAAAGAATAAACTTAAGTCTATTCTTTATTATCTTTTTCATGAATATTTTCGATTATCTCTTCGATATGTTCTCCATATGCAATAGATGTATCATAAATAAATTTAAGCTCTGGAGTATGTCTTATATCAATTCTCTCTGCTAGTTTTGTTCTAATGAATGGTGAAGCTTTTTCTAATGCTTCTTTTGTACTATCCATTTTTTCTTTATCTAAAACAGTATAATATATTTTTGAAAAACTTAAATCACTTGTTGTATCTACTCCTGTAATTGTAACGAATTTAATATGTTCATCTTTTACTTCTGTTTGTAGAATCAAACTTATTTCTTGTTGGATAGTATGATTTAATCTTTCTATTTTTATACTAGACATGTAATCACTCCTATCTCTTAATTTCTACAAGTTCATATACTTCGATAATATCTTTTTCTTTATAATCTTGACAGTTTTCTAGAGTAATTCCACAATCCATATCTTTTTTTACTTCTTTTACTTGGTCTTTTTCATGTTGTAAGGTATTTACTGCTCCATTATATACAATAACATCATCTCTAATAATACGAGCTTTTAGATTGTTTTTAATTACTCCACTTAAAACGTGACATCCAGCAATTAAACCAATCTTAGAGAATTTAAATATTTGTCTTATTTCTGCAGTACCTAAAACTTTTTCTTCAAATTCTGGTTCCAACATACCTTTCATGGCACGCTCCATATCCTCTACAACTTTATAGATAATATCATAAGTCTTTATTTCAATTCCATATTGTTTTGCTGTATCCATAGTTGATGTATTTCCTCTGACATTGAATCCAATTATTACTGCATCTGAAGCTGATGCTAGTACTACATCACTTTCTGTGATTGCTCCTACTCCACCTCTTATTACAGATACTTTAACACCTTCAACATCAATTTTTTCTAAAGCATTTTTTACTGCTTCTAGAGAACCATTTACATCTGCTTTAAGTACAACTTTAATTTCTTTTTGACCTTCTTTTATTCTTCCAAATAAATCTTCTAAAGTCATTCCACTAAAGTTTGTATCTTTCTCTTTACTTCTTAATTCTCTTTCATGAGCAATTTCTTTTGCTTTCTTTTCTGATTCAAAAGCCATGAATTTATCTCCAGCACTTGGTACTTCTGAGATACCTGTTACTTCTACTGGAGTTGATGGTTTTGCTTCAACAATATTATTTCCCTTATCATCTTTTAAAGTTCTTACTTTACCTGCAAAATTACCAATTACTATTGGATCTCCTAAACGAAGTGTACCATTTTGAATTAATAATGTTGCAGTTGAACCTACTTTACTATCTTTCTTTGCTTCAATTACTGCTCCTGTTGCATAACGATTAGGGTTTGCCTTATATTCTTGCATTTCTGCAACTAATAAGATATTTTCTAATAATCCTTCAATACCTTCTCCAGTTTTTGCAGATATCTTATTTACAATGATATCTCCACCCCATTCTTCTGGAGTAAGTCCGTTTTCAACTAATGCTGTCATTACTCTTTCAACATTTGCTTCTGGTTTATCAATTTTGTTGATTGCAACTATGATTGGAACACCTGCAGCCTTAGCATGATCAATTGCTTCTCTTGTCTGTGGCATTATTCCATCATCTGCGGCAACGATAATTATAACTATATCAGTCATTTGAGCTCCACGTGCTCTCATTTCTGTGAATGCAGCATGTCCTGGAGTATCAATAAATGTTATTAACTTATCATGACATTTTACTGAGTAGGCACCAATTGCTTGAGTAATTCCTCCTGCTTCACCTGCTACTACATCTGTATTTCTTATAGCATCAAGAAGTGTTGTTTTACCATGATCAACGTGTCCCATAATTGTAACAACTGGTGGTCTTTCAACTAAGTCTTCTTCATTATCTGCGATTTCAAAATTTTCAAAGTTAGAAATGTCAGCTGTTTCTTCTTTCTTTAAAGTTTTTCCATATTCTGAAGTAATAATCTCAGCGGAATCATAATCAACCGATTGATTAACTGCAGCCATTACTCCAAGTCCCATTAGTTTTTTTACTAATTCTACAGGTGCTACTTCTAGTAAATTAGCTAATTCAGTAACTGTCATTCCATCTTTATATAAAACTACATTTTCATCTTGCTTTGCTTCATTGCTTTGTAGTTTTGTTTTGTTCTTATACATTTTTTTTCTTTCTTTTAAGAAATCTTTTTTACTTGCTTCTGTTTTATTAGATCTTTTTGGTTTTACTTTTGTAAATGAAGATGAATCTTCTAAATCTATTTTTGTATCATAAGCTAATTCTTCTGCTTTATCTTCTGCTTCTTCTTTTAATCTAATTTCTTCTTTTATCTCATCATCTACATCACCATCAATGTAGTCTTCTTCATCTTGCATTTCATTATCTAATAAAGTAATACTTATATCATCTAATAATGTATTTTCATCTTGGTAAGATATTCCTACTTTATCGCATAATGCTTTTATTTCTTCTACTGTTTTACCAGTATCAATTGCATAATCTTCTAAAGTCATCATAATGACTCTCACCTCACTTTTCTATTATTTTTCTTATTTCTTCATAGACACTATCCTCTATCTCAACTTCTAATCTTTTTTCCAACATTTTAGATTTTTGTGCTTTTTCTAAAACACTTACATCTTTTTTAATATATGCTCCTCTACCATTTAACTTTCCAGTTTCATCAACTTGTACATCTCCCTCAGGAGTTCTTACTACTCTTAGTAATTCACTTTTTGGTAGAGATTCCTTTGTTATTACACATGTTCTTAAAGGTATTTTTCTTTGTTTCATATTAACCTCTATCTAAAATTAATTCCTGCTTCTCTTGCTTGTTCTGTTGTCTTAATATCAATCTTTCTAAATTTAGTTAGACGAGTTGCAAGACGAGCATTTTGTCCTTTTTTACCTATTGCTAATGAGAAGTTATCTCCATCAGCAATTACCATTGCTTCTAATTTCTTTGGATCAGTAATTGCTACTGTTAATTCTTTTGCTGGTGATAATGCATTTTCGATAAATACTGCAGGATCACTATCATATTTAACAATATCTAATTTTTCTCCATGTAATTCTTCAATTATTCTTGCTATACGTGAACCTTTTTCACCAATACATGCTCCTATTGGATCTACATTAGGATTTTCTGAATATACAGCAACTTTACTTCTGTTTCCTGGATCTCTTGCAACAGAATAAATCATTACTGTACCATCATTTATTTCAGGTATTTCTAACTCAAATAATCTTTTTACAAATCCATAGTGAGATCTACTTAATAACACTAATAAATTCTTTCCATTATTATCTACTTTAGATACGTATACTTTTATTTGAGATCCCATTTCTATTTTTTCTCCTGGGATACAATCTTTTTTAGGTAAGATACCATTTGTTCTTCCTAAATCAATGAAATAATTATCTGTATCTTCTAAAGCAACAGTACCAATTAATAATTCATCTTGTTTATCTCCAAATTCTTCCATGATGCTATTTCTTTCTGCTTCTCTAATTTTTTGAATTACTACTTGTTTTGCAGTTGATGTTGCAACTCTACCAAAATCTTTTGGAGTGACTTCAGTATCAATTGTATCTCCTATTTCTAGAGTCTTATCAATTTTCTTTGCATCACTTAGTTTAATTTCAGTTTCTGGATTAAAGAATGATACTTTTGGTTTATCATCACCATCATCTTCTCCTTCAGCATCTTCTGTTTCTTCAGCTTGTTCCTCTTCTACTTCAGGTTTAGTATCTAACTCATCATCCTCAGCGTAACGCTCGAATAATTCATCTTCATACTCTTCTTTTGTTTTCTTATCATCTTCAACTACTGTTAAATATGAATAAACTTTTATTTCTCCAGTTTCTCTATCGAATAATACTTTAACATTTGTCTTAGAATTAAAATTCTTTTTATAAGCTGATGTTAAAGCAAGTTCCATAGCAGAATATACTATTTCTGGATCAATATCTTTCTCTTTAACAATATTATCAAGTGCTTTTTTAAATTCTTTTCCATTCATTTTGTCCATTTTACTCTTCTCCCTTCTCTTTTGAATAAATATCTAATTCATCACAGTCTTCTAATACTTCCTCATTAGAATCAACTATTTTATTTATTATTCTTGAGGCATCTGTTATCTTATTTAAATCAATAACTTCATCACTATCAAGGACAATATTAAATATTTTCTTTCCTTCCTCCTCACTGATAAATGCATCATCAACAAAGACATTTAAATCTTTAATAGATTCATTTACTAGTGAAGATATTTTTTCTTTCATAGTTAACACCTCCTAATAAATAATAAGAGTGGGACATTTCTTTCCCACTCCTTTCTGTATTGTATTATAACATATTTTTAGTATTTTACAAGGTTTTATTAGTATCTTTTTACTTTAACTGTCTCTTTTATCTCTTCTAACTCATTAGAAGTAATGAAATTTGGTACTATAATTCTATCTGACATAATGACTTTTACACCATTTACATTTCCTATTGCTTCAGCATTTAATCTACATAGAGTATCAACGTCTGTAGAATAAATAGCTGCAATATCATCTAGTGACATACCTTTTGTATCAACTGTTTTAATATAATATTGTAAATCTTCATCATTTATTTCATAAGGTATTTGGATAGTATCTCCTAAATATAACATATCACTTGTAAATCCATTTGCGTGTTTAATTTTATTAATATTTGTAAGGGCCATATCTGAAAGGGATGATAATGAATCTCCAACTTGAACTGTATACATTCTTGTTAAAGTTGTTTTATGATCTTCTACAGGTTGAACTACTTTCGTATCTTTTCCTGCTAAATCATCCTTATCCGGAGGGGTAGTTGTTGTTCCACTATTAGTTGGAAGATTTGAAAATATAATTACCCCTGCTATAGCAGCTGCTGCTAAACGTCTATTTCTAATTACGTATTTAACTACTGAGTCTTTTGTAATATGTCTTAATTTTGCTAATTGATATATCATTTCGGCAGAAACATGAACAGCTCCTTGACCTGTACGGAATAATACATAAGAACCAACACCTTCTACCTTATCGGCAAACCAATCATAAAAAGCTTCATTTATTTCAGTATGTCGTTCAGTAAATTTATTACTTTTTTCTTCTTTTCTTACTTCTTTATATGCATCTTTTACATTACTGAAAAATGTTTCTTTTTTAGTTGTTGTTCTTCTCTGATTATTTGTTGTTCTTGTTCTACTATTATTTTGTCTTCTACTATTTTGACTATAATGTGATGTATTTGCTGTTTGTTGTTGATTTCTTGCTCTTTGTTGTCTTGCTCTTTGTGCTCTTTCATATTGTTCTCTTGCTTCATTTGCTTCACGAACAGCACATTCGATATCATAGTCTCTTCTTTTTTCTTTGTTACCTAAAATTTCATATGCTTCATTTAGAATTTTTGCTTTTTGCTCATAAAATTTAGTATCCTCTTCTGGATGTGCATCCGGATGATATTTTTTCATCACTTCTTTATATGCTTTTTTTATTTCCGCTTGAGAAGCATCAGTACTTACACCTAGTACCTCATAATAATAATAGTTTTTCATCTTCGAATCCCCTCTATTCTTTTATACCCCCAATAGGTACGCTAATTATACTACAAAATGTCAATTTTGTCAATCGTTTGTTCTATTCACAGCATGGTATCTCATAGAAAACAAGTGTTTTTTCTTTATATTAATTATCAACTTTCTTCTTTATATAGACATATCCTGGTCTTTCAAATATACGTATCGATTTAGTTTCCTTTTTCTCTAGTGGCTCATAAGAAAAGTTTTTTTCAAATATTCTTTTTTCATCATCATGTGGTCCTTCAATAACTACGTTCGAACTCAATACTACTCCATTATCTTTTAATAGATTATATAAGTTTTCACTATAGATATCCCATGACTTTCCTCTATTTTTAATCCAATCTCTAATATTAGATAGATATACAATATCATATTTATTTGTTATTTCTTTAGTTATAGGTTCAGAAATATCTACATCAGAAAAAGATGGTTTCTTACTTGATACTTTTTCTTTTAAAGACTCAATATTTCCATTAAATGGTCTTAAATTATATAAAGAACTTCTACAAAACAATTCTATGATTTTGTCTTTTGGAATTTCCTTAATAAATTTCTTCCAATATAAAAGTGAGATATTTTCCTCCTCTGTTGTTGGTATAACTCTTCTTAAAAGTTCTTCTATGTATGATGCAAAATCCATATTTGGATAATAATTATCTAAATGATTTAGAACCCATACTCTTAAATAATAATAGTGAATTGTTAATCTATTAATATCAAATAGATCTACATTGTTTGCTTTTTTTGAATGAAAATGAAATGCTTGATCTCCACTTCCTGTTACAGATAAAACATCTTTTCCTTCAACATCAAAAACATCTAATAATGATTCTAAATCCTCATTAGTACTATAATATATTTTGTCATACCAATTGTGTTGTTTTCCATCTAATAAAAATTTTGTATATAGTATATCTCTATCAACTCTTGTTATTTTTTCCATTTTATCCATTTCCCCTAAAACTAGTGATGTATTATAACATTTTTTTATGATATAGTCAAAAAAACTAGTCCTTATTAGACTAGTTAAAATTCTTCCAAACTTTAAGTTTTTGATTATCTACTTCGTATATTCCAAGTAACTTGTTATCTTGATTTTTAAATATGACTTTATCTTTTATTTTCCAATTATTGAATATTTTCATACCATTGTGTATTTTTAATTCTAAATCTTTATCCACAATTATTTGAGGATAATCTAAAACTTCTTCTACTTTATATATTTTGTAGTTTCCTTGTTCTATATCTTCTAATGTATAGGCTTTTTCTATACTGATTGGACCTTGCTTTGTTCTAATCAAAGATGTCATTATTGCTCCACAACCAATATCATTACCTATATCATTTATTAGACTTCTAATATAACACCCTTTTGTTACTAGTGTTCTAAACTTAAATTCATTTACTTCATCTTCTAACAATTCTATTTCTTTTATAGTTACCTCTTTTTTAGGAAGTTCCACTTTTTTATTATTTCTTGCATATTCATATAATTTTTTACCATTTACTTTTACAGCTGAATAAATTGGTACTTCTTGAAGATAGGTCTTTTTATAGGAAGTTAAAACTTCTTTTATATTAATACTATTTGGAATAGTGTTTTCTTCTATTATTTTTCCTTCAATATCATAAGAGTCTGTTTTAAGTCCAAGTTTTACACCAGCTACGTATTCTTTATCTTCTGCAGTTAATAATTCAACTATTTTTGTTGCTTGTCCAATGCATACAACTAACACTCCTTCTGCTAAGGGATCTAGTGTTCCTGTATGTCCTACTCTTTTTATACCAAATAATTTACTTATTTTATTTACTATATCAAAAGAAGTACAATCTTTCTTCTTATTTATAACAATTACTCCTGAATACCTGTTTTTGTATTCATCAAATGTTATATCTGATTCTTCTACTACTTTTGCAATAAATTTACCAACATATCTTATATGCCAAGGTTCATATGGATAACCTGTTTTATCTTCTTTTCCTTTAGGATATCTTAAAATAAAACCGAAATCTTTTAGATATGGATGAATTTCTTCATATGTTTTTATTCTTTCTTCTGGTTCTGTATTATAATCAGGATATTCTCCATTTATTTTTAATGATATATCTATGGCAAGACCTGTATGATGTTCAGAATATTCGGGTGGAGCTACATATTTATCAGCATATTCTTTACCATACTTTTCCAAGTATTCCTGATATACTTCTTTTTGATATTCAATATCTCTATATGCAGATTCTATTCCTATTTCAATATTTTTTTCTTTTAAAAATTTCTGTAATTCTAAGTATTTTTCATATGTTTTTTCTTCTACGAAACACTCTTTACCATATACATCAATTGTCTTTACAAGATTAACTTTTTCAATATAATTATTTTTTATTTTGTTTTCTTTATTTATTAAAATTGAATAATCCATATATTTCACCTATTCAAATTATATCACAAAAAAATAGTAGAATAATCTACTATTTATTTTTCCTTTTTAGTTTTGGAGATATTAACAATAACACCAAAGCTAATGGGTACATCCAATCTATAATTGGTCCTATGTATTTATATATCGTAAATCTTTGTTTTACTGGAGTTTCATAAATAATAACATTTTCAAATCCGGAATAATCTGTATGACTTAATCCATATGTTTGACCATATGGTCCGAATACTGAGGAATATCCATCATATGTTGATCTAACAGTTGTAAATCCATTTTCTATACTTCTATATAATGTCCAATTATTATGAAATTTATCTATAGGTTTCCAATCCCATGTTGGTACTATTAGTAATTCTGTATCATTATCTACTTTACTTCTTATAAACCAAGTAAAGTTTGAATCCATACATATTACTGTTGCTAGTTTTATTTTATTTCCACTTGGTAATGTTACAATTAAGTTTGGTACATTACCATCACCAACTACGTATTCATCAGTTTCAAATAATGGTACGAGTTTAGTTTTTGTATATTTATATAGTTCTTTTCCATGATTATCTATGATATAAAGACAATTTTCTGATAAAGTATTCTCATCTTCATATTCTATTTCTACTGGTAGGATAACAAAAATGTTTTTTGCTTTTGCTTGTTTTTTTGCTTCACTTAAGAGCTTATCTAAATCAGTATTCATTACTGTAAATGCTTCTTCATTAAAAACAATAATATCTGCTCCACCAGTTCTTGATTTAGTTATTGATTTATTCATTGACTTTATATGATCTTCTACTGGAAAATCTTTATTTGCTGTTAAAGCTGTACCATTTTCTATTCCTGTTGATACTGCAACCTTAATAGTTTTTACATCTTTAAGTGGTGTGGCTACTCTTAATCCTCCAAAAAATAAAACAATTATTATAACTGATAAATAAATAAAAGCTGCTCTATGTGGTATTTTTTTGTTATCTCTGACATAGTCAGCAATATATATAATTGTTGATGCCAACCAACTTACAATTACTGATATTCCATATGTTCCTACTAATGAGGCTAATTGAATTAAAGATGTATAATCTGTTTGAGTTGCCGCAAGACTTTCTAATTCTCCCATAGGCATTGTAGACATTAAAAATTCTATTGTTGCAAATGATAATGGAAAAATAAGAGTTGCTTTATAACCCTTTACCTTATTATAGAAATGATGATCTATAAAATATGGTATAAAGAAACATATTCCTAGTACTATTCCACAAATAAATTTTAAATAGAAATGTCCATCTACCATTCCATACCATTTTAAGGATGAAATTAATATAGTTAAAATAAATACTAGTATTCTCATCCATCTTTTTTCACTTCTTCTATAAAAGAAGAGAATTGAGAATGTCCATACCCATGCTGAAATTCCAATATTTAATTCTCCATTTAAAAATATATAGGAAATACATCCTATTACTAAAAATATCCATTTAATGTTTTCTTTTTTAATCATATTTTTTCTCCAATACATTAATATGTAATAATTATATCATTTATAAAAAAGAAAAGAAGTAAATTACTTCTTTTCTTTGATACTTGTATTTTCTTTTATTAATTTTGCATACATACCAAGTCCAAAGCAAACTGATATAAATGTTACTAGACCACCAATGATAGGTATCAATCTTAGAACATATATAACTAGTACTGAAATAGCAAATAATAGATACTTATTTTCCACTTTATCTTTTGCAATCCAGTTTCCTATATAATATGCTGTTGGTATTACTGATAAATAGAACATAATTCCATATAGTAATAGACAAATCACACCTAATCCAATTCCAATTGTTGATGAAATTAGAACAATTGATAAGATTGGTACTAATACTAATACTGCAAATCCAAGTAATGCAGTTTTGAATATAGATGCTGCTGATTTTTCTTGTTTATCAATTCTATCAAATGCTTTCTTATTTAAAGAAAGTAATAATAGACCTACTAATAGAATTGAACATACTGATGTTAGGAAATCACCAAACATATTCATTGCTTTCTCTTTAGTACTTTCTTCTTTTACTTTGTATTTCTTTTCTTTTGTTATCTTTGCATTATTGTCTTTACTTATTTTTGCTGTTTCTGGATATATTAATTTTCCTTCAATATTAGCATTTTCACCTAAGATAATTACATCAGCTGATATGTTGGCATCACCTTTAATTGTAGAATTGATTGTTACTTCATTTCCACCAACATATGCTTTCCCTGTGATTTCAGAATTAATGTTAACTCTTTCTCCTGCAGCATATAAATCTCTTATCTTTGATTCTTCAACATTAATATTTGATCCTGCTAAAAAAGCATCTTTTGTAGTTACTTTTTTTACATTAATAATATTTCCACCAACAAATAAGTAATCCCTTTCATTTTCTACAGAAACATCATTTCCTGCGATAAAACTAATGCCATCTACTTTACCAGTTGCTTTAACATTGTTTCCAGCTGCAAAGACAGTTGATGAATATTCTTTATTTAACTTTAAATTTTGATCTGCATAAAAATTATCTTTTGCGTTAACTGGAATACATATTACTGTTAATACTATAATTAACAATAAATAAGCTAATTTTTTCATTTTCTCTCCTCCTTAGCTTTATTCTATCACTATTATTTAGATTATTCCATTATAAAAGACAGATTTTATCTGTCTTTTTAGAATAATGATAATTGATTTGAATCTGGTAAATCTTTTAAAATACCCATTTCTTTCATCTTATCTATTAATGTTTGAGATATTTTTGCTCTTTTTTGAACATCTTCGATACTTATGAATTTACCTTTTTCTCTTTCTTTTACTATGTTCTTTGCAACTGTATCTCCAAGTCCATCTATAGCATTAAATGGTGGATAGATTTCTGTATCATTTTTTGCTATCCATACTGTTGCATCTGATTCATATAAATCTACATTTAGGAATTTTATTCCTCTTGCAGTTGCTTCTAGGGCTACTTTTAGAGATTCAGCTTGACCATTTTCTTTATTTGTTGCCTCATATCCTTTTTCTTGAATATCTTCTATTCTTGCTTTAATTGATTGATATCCTTTAATCATATTTTCAACATCTACATCTGTTGCTTTTGATGAATACCATGATGAATAGAAATATACTGGCATATGTACTTTATACCATGCAATTCTAAATGCTGAAATTACATATGCTGCGGCATGAGCTTTTGGGAACATGTATTTTATCTTTGCACATGAACCTATAAACCAATCTGGAATCTTTGCATCTTTCATCAACTGTTCATATTCTTGCCATAACTCTTTATCTTTTGGTTTTGATGCTCTTCCTTTACGAACAAACTCCATTATTTTAAAGGCTTTAATTGGTTCTAGGCCATGATACATTAAATAAACCATAATATCATCACGACAACCAATTGTTTCTTTAAACGGAACAATATTATTTTGAATTAGTTCTTGGGCATTTCCAAGCCATACATCAGTACCATGAGATAATCCTGAAATTTTAATAAGTTCGGCAAATGTTGTTGGTTTAGTGTCTTCTACTAATTTTATTGTAAATGGTGTTCCAAACTCGGGAATCCCAAGAGTTCCGGTATTACACATTATTTGTTCCTTAGTAACACCTAGGGCATCTGTTTTTGTAAATATTGACATTGTTTCTTTATCATCTAATGGAACTTTTAAAATATCTGTATTTGATTGCATTTGAATCAGTCTCAATTGAGTTGGATCTGAGTGACCCAAAATATCTAGTTTTAATAAACACTGATCAATTGAGTGATAATCAAAGTGAGTTGTTCTCCACTCTGCGGTTGCATCCTCTGCAGGAAATTGGAATGGAGTAAAGTCTGATACTTCCATATAGTCTGGAATAACAACGATTCCTCCTGGATGTTGTCCTGTTGTTCTTTTTACTCCAGTACATCCTATTGCAAGTCGTTCTATTTCTGCAGTTCTAACATCTGTTATTTCTTTATCTTCAAAATATCCTTTTACAAAGCCAAAGGCTGTTTTATCTGCTACTGTACCAATTGTACCTGCACGATAGACATTATCTTCACCAAATAATACTTTTGTGTATGCATGGGCTGATGCTTGATTTAAATCTGAAAAGTTCAAATCTATATCTGGTACTTTGTCGGCATTAAATCCTAAGAATGTTGCGAATGGCATATCTTGTCCATCTTTTAACATTGGTATTTTACAATTTGGGCATTCATGATCAGGTAAGTCGAAACCTGATGAATATGTTGCTCCTAGGGGGTTTCCTTCTTCATCATCAAATATGCTTAACTTACATTTTTCACATCTATAATGAGCAGGAAGTGGATTTACTTCTGTAATACCCATCATAGTTGCAACAAAGGATGATCCTACAGAACCACGTGATCCTACCAAGTATCCTTCATCATTTGAATGCTTAACTAAACGTTGAGAAATAAGATATATTGGATCAAAACCTCCACCTATTACTCCACCTAGTACTTTTTTTACTTGTTTTTCTAAATCTTTACCTTCTAATTCAGGTTGAGTAACTTTAACATATTCAGTTACCATCTTTTTAACATTTTCTGATCCTTTTAATATCTCATCATGTAATTCCTTATGAATTACTTTTTCATATTCTTCTTCTGATAATTTATCATCTTTGTGTCTTTCTTTTATTATTTTAAAGACTATATCTCCATACAATTCTGTAGAAATTCTTTCTTCAATCATATATGGAAGTGATTCTCCGTACCAGTCTTTTGCTTTTGTGTAAACAAGTTCAGTAACTACAACGGGACAGTCTAGATAGCTTTTACCATCATCTGATTTAACTCGTGGTGAGAATGGTATTCCACCAGTATCAATAATTACTTCTACTATTTCACACATATCTGCTATTTTATTAGTATTTTCTATTACAATTTCATGTGCCAAATCTGGATCTAGGAAACTAAAATCTTCCATCATTTCATTTGTTGTTCTAAAGTGATTAGATGGAATATTTTTAATACCATTTCTTGCCAATGGATGTCTTCCACCACCTGGTACTTTTTGATTAACGATTATTTCTCTATAAATCTTATCATCTCTTGTTAGATGATGAACATCTCCTGTTGCAACAATTATTTTTCCTGCTTCTTTTGTAACTCTTATTATTTTTTCAATACAAGCAATTATTTCGGCTTTTGTTGCAAAGTCATTTGACTGTAGTAAATGATCATAACATTCAACTGGTTGTACTTCTACATAATCATAGAATCTAATTATATTAGATAATTCATCATCACTCTTTGATTTAGCTTGTCTAAACACTTCACTTTCATAGCAACCACTTCCAATAAGTAGTCCTTCTCTATGTTCTTCAATAACACTTCTTAGTATCCTTGGTGACTTATAAAGATACGTTGTATTAGCTAAAGATACTAACTTAAACAAATTCTTTAGACCAGCCTTATTTTTTACAAGTATATTTATATGATGAGGTTGTCCATATTTATATATTTCATCTTTTTCTACTAATTTATCTAAATCTTTCATTATATCTATATTACGATTAGATAATTTCTTTAACATTTTATGGAAAACAAGAGCTGTTCCTTCAGCATCATAATCTCCTCTATGGTGAGCAGATTCATCCCAAGGAACATCATATCTTTTTACTAATGCTGATAGAGAGTGTCTTGCATAAGTATTATCCATTGTTCTTGATAATTCTAATGTATCTATAACTGGATTTTTAAATTCTCCAAGATTATATTTTTTATAAGCCATTTCTAAGAATGAAACATCAAACTTAGCATTGTGAGCAACCATTGGACAATCTCCAAACCACTCAATAAATCTTTTTATAGCATTTTCTTCATTATCTTTATCTTTTAACATTTCATCTGTAATGTTTGTGACTTCAACAATTTTACTTGGTAGAGGTCTACCAGGATTAATTAGTTCATCATACTTTTCAATAATATTTCCGTCTTTTATTTTTACAGCACCTATTTCAATAATAGAGTCTGCGCCACCGGCATTAAAACCTGTTGTTTCAAAGTCAAATACAACAAAAGTCTCATCTAACATTACTTTATCTGTTGGTCTTATTACAATATCCACAGAATCATCAATCATTACAAGTTCTGCACCATATATTGCTTTAAAAGGTTCCTCACCTTCTTTTAAATTTTTATTATGAGATGTTACAAAATTAAATACATGTGGGAATCCTTGAACTCCATTATGGTCTGTTATTGCAACTGCTTTATGTCCAAATTTCATTGCCTGTTTTATAACATCAACTTCATCTGCAAGTCCATCCATTTGGGACATTTTGGTATGACAATGTAATTCCACTCTTTTTTCTTCTGATGTATCTTTTACTGATGTATCTTTTGAATCTATTTTTAAAATATCTCTGGCATTTATAACTAATTCCTTAGAATACTTATCATTTACTGATGCACCTCTGATTTTATACCAATTACCTTCTTTTAATTCACCTTTTATTCTTTGATATTCTTCATCTTCTCTTACAAAAACTTTTACATACATACTATCTGAATAGTCAGTAACTTTTAAGGTTATTATTTTAAAATCTGTTCTTGAGGATTCAAAGAAGTCTGTTCCAAAAACCTTACATTCTATTACAACGTTATTATCTTCACCAATAATTGTTTTTATTTTTATTGGTTCATCTTTTATTCCTCTTCCAATTATATTATTTTCATCTACTGCTTCTCTTCTATATTGTTTCTTTGCTGGTTTTTCTTTTGTCTCTTTTGGTTTTTCTTCTTTTGCCTTAGGAAGCTCTATATTATTAAGTTCATTTTGAATTTCTTCGTAGATATTTTCTTCTTTTCTTATTACCACATCAATATTAAAATTATATGATAATTTTTTATAGAATTTTTCTATTTTAGGAAGAACTTTCAACATTTTTTCTTTTTCTACTTCATTTGATACTACTATAATTAAAAAATCATCATCTAGTTTTAGGGAATCTTCAAATATTTCTATTACTCCTAATTCATCTGAAAGTAATTCTAATAAATAATTGTAATATGATAGTAAGATATTTAAATCTAGATTTCTAATATTATATACTAATTCTATTTTATTGGCTTTTTCATCTAATAGATGTTTTTTTTCTTCTAATTCTTTATATACTTCTATTGGTAATAAATTTTCTTTATCTATAAAAATATTCCAGTTATTAGACTTTGAGTTTACTTTAATTTTTGTTATTTTTGCATCATTAAAATATTGGAAATTTTCTTCTCCAATATTTATTTTATCTAATAATATTTTTATCTTACTATCCATAATAATCCCCCTGTACTTAGTTTTTAAATAATTGTTTCTCTTATTATGTATTTTTTATTTCTAATACAAAATCCAATAAACTCTTCAATATCCATTTTTTTCAATTCTTTTTCATATGCATATTTATCAATTTCAAATGATAGTTTATCTCTCATCATATAACTAAAAAACTCATCTTGTGGTACACCTAAATACATTAACCAATATGGATATAACCATCTTTTCATCGATAATAGTTCTGGATTACCACTTAAATAATGACTCTTTTTATCAATCATTGTTGGATATTCATTTAAAACTGCAAGTTCTACAATTGCTCTTTTAATTCTTTTATCTTCTGCTTCATAATATTTTATATTATCCATTACAATATGCATTAGAATCTCATACAATATACTTAATTGGTTTTTGCTATCAATTTCTTTACCAATAATCATACTACCTGTTACAGAGTGATCTAAAATATTTAGTTCTTTATTAACAACAAAGAAAGTATAATCTGGTAATTCTTTTCTAATTACATTTTTTATTAATAGATTTGTCATTCTTTTATTTTTATCCCACAACTTCATTATGTCTAAGCGATATTTTTCTACTTGTTTCCTTATTCTCTCATAATTTTTATTTGCTAATAAAAAATTATAAATAGTATCATTATTAGGGATGAAATTTTTTATATCTTTTAAAATTGCTTCCTTATCTTTGTATGTTTCATTATATTCTACCTTATATGTATCCCATAGTTTTTGTTTTAATTTATATATACTTTCTGAAATTGATGCTTGAAAAAGCAAATTCCAAATAATTGCATAATCATTTACAATAAATTTTGTATTCATATACTACACCACTCTTTATAAATATAATACCAAAAATCAGGTTATAATTAAATATAATTCAAAAAAAAGAGAATTTTTTCTCTTTTTTAGTTACATTTTTTGGTGTATAAAGTATGCAGCTACTGCTATTACGGCAGTTATCAAGATAAATATTAATAATTTAACAACAAATGGTAATTTTTTATCTACAAATTCATTGTCCATATCAAAGTCTTCTTCTGATAAATCCATACTTCTAGTATAAAAGTCTGTATCTATCTTTTTGTCTTTGAATCCTGTTGTCATTTCTTCATCTATTTGTTTTATTTGATCTGATAAAGTTATATCTTCTAAATTATCAGAGATTTCTTCTTTTACCTGTTCTGGTTCTTGATCAGATTTTTCCTCTTCTTTTTCTTGATTATCATCGCCCATTTTTTCTGGAGCTTCTACCTTATCTAGCATATTTGTTGCCATTAAATCACTTAATAAGTCAACTGATGTTGCTTTATCTATTTCTCCTGCTAGAGTTTTAGAAGCAATTGTATCTACTAACTCACGAATTTCCTTTTCTTCTTCTGTTACTGCTCTATTCTTCTTTTCCTCTCGATACTTTAGTAATTCTTCCAAATTAACACCCGATAAAACATTATAGCTTGTATGCTTTAGTTTTCTTTTTTCTTCTAAATCATCTTTTTCTTTCTTGTTTTTTCTGGCATTTTCTAATACGGAATTTATATCATATACTTTTTTTTCATTTCTTTGATATAAATACTTAAAATCCTCGAGATCCTTCTTTACTTTTGGAACTTCTTCTACATTTTGATATTTTTTTAACTGGTGATAGTTCTCTCTTGATGTTCTTCCTTCTTTTCTTTCACTATTTATTTCATATACGTTCGCATTTGTTACATCGGTGATATTAGTATATTTATTTGTATTTTGATATAAATCTCTATTTTTTTCTGATCTTTTTTCAGTCTGAGTTTGTTCATCTTTATATCTGTCCATTCTTCTCATACTATTCACCTTCTTACTATAATTTTAACACATGTATTTCAATTAAAAAAGCAGAATAATTTTAACTTTACACTTTTAAAGTATTTTTTTATATCTTTACTACTATTATTTTTTAATATATAATTGTAATGAAAGGAAGGAATAAAATGAAAATAAAAGTTAATCAAGATGCTTGTATCGGTTGTGGTGCTTGTGAACAAATCGATGAAGAATTATTTAAAATCAATGATGAAGGTTTATCTGAGGCTGTTAATGAAGAAGTAAGTGAAGATAAAGAAGAAAATGCTAGAGAAGCAATTGAATCTTGCCCAACTAGTGCAATTGAAGAAATGTAAAAGAAAAGAGTTATCATTTGATAACTCTATTTTTTATAGCTGTAAATAATTTGCACTTCTTTTGGAGTTAATTTTCTATATTCTCCTGACTTTAAATTTTCTGTCGTAAAGATATCTAATCTTTTTCTTGTTAATTTATCTACTCTATATCCAACACTTTCAAACATTCTTTTTACTTGATGATTTTTTCCTTCATGAATTGTAATTTCTACCATACAAGAATTTGATTCCTTATTTACTTTTCTTAATTTTACTCTAGATGCCTTTACTAATACATTATCTAGTAATACCCCATTTTTTAATTCATCAATTTGTTCTTTTTTTATTATTCCTTCTAGTTTAGCAAGATATACTTTTTCTATATTATTTTTTGGATGAGTTAATATATTAGCAAATTCTCCATCATTTGTTAGCAATAACACTCCTGTTGTATCATAGTCAAGTCTACCAACTGGGAATATTCTAGCACTTGTATTTATATAATCAGTTACTATTTTTCTTCCCTTATCATCACTTGTTGATGTAATAACCCCTCTTGGTTTATTAAATAAATAATATTCCTTTGACTCTATCTCTAATATCTTATTATCTACTATTATTTCGTCGCTTGTATTAACTTTAGTACCAAGCTCATTTACTACTTTACCATTTACTTTAACTTTTCCTTGTTTTATTAATTCTTCTGCTTTTCTTCTAGATGTTAATCCTGATGCTGCAATCACTTTTTGTAATCTTTCCATACTAATCCCTCTTTTTAATAAACTTTACATATTATACTATATATTTTATATAATTTCTAGTAAAAATAAAAGACTATCTTATTTATTTGCCTATTCGTTGAGATTATTTTTAAATAATATATTATAGGGAGGAATAATATGTATAATCAAAATCATTATATGAATAATTATAGCGATCAATATATGATGAACGAAGAAGATGATAGATTCTTCTTTGCTCCATTTTTAATTGGAGGTCTTGCTGGTACTGCATTAGGTTATGGTATTGCGAATAATAATCAGATTAATAATGGTAGTTATTACCAACCATATCCTGTATATCCGGTTTATCCAGTATATCCAAATTATCCTATTGAAAATAACTACTTTTATTAGTCTAAAGAAGGAAGGTTAATAATTATTGTTGTACCTTCTTTTTCTTTTGATTTATAAACTATTTTCCCCTTATGGAGTTCAATTATTTTTTTTATATATGCTATACCTATTCCTGTACCTGAGTGTTTGGTTGAATAAAATACCTCACCTATATGATTTAAAACATCATTACTCATTCCCTTTCCATTATCTATAATTGTTATTTTAAAACTTTTCTTTAGTTTTTTTACTTTAATATCTATTATTAAATAATCCTTATCTTTTGATTCAATAGAGTTTTTTATTATATTAATAAATGCTTGTTTTAATCTCTCATAATCTCCTTCTATATATAATTCATCTTTATTTTCATAATGAATAATTCCATTTACTTTCTTTATTAATGACTTAAATGTATATATAATGTCTTCAAATATTAATGATAAGTCTACAGGTTCTTTATCAATATTTTTTAATCTGCCAAATGATGAAAAATCATTTATAATTTTAATACTTCTTTTTACTTCTGTTTTTATTATTTGTTGATATCTTTCTATTTTGTTTTTATCACTTGTTTTATCTATCATATCTAAGTATCCGTTTACGACTGCGAGAGGATTCTTAATTTCATGATTTAAATGAAATAAAGATTCTTTGATGTTCTTTTCTTTTTCTAAGTCTTCTAATGTATCATTTAAATCTACTATTTTCTGATATTTAATAAATAGACTAAACATTATTATGTTTATTAATAGAGATATCACAATAATGGATATTGTAACTATTGGATTATTTATTAAAAATCTTTTTGAAGGAATAAAAATACTTATAATTGATAGTAAAAATATTATTCCTGTTATAAAACCAAGTATATAAATAACTAAATATTTTTGTCTTTCTTTTACTAGTCTTTTTATAAATCTAATAATACTTCTTATTTTTTCTTTATTCATATCTTTCACCATAATAAAAATATCATAGTTATTTATGATATTTTGTCGAACTATGTCGAATAAAAAAATGACTTAATGTCATTTTATTTCATCAATATATTTTTTTAATTGCTTAGATTCAGATCCTAAAATTATCTTTAACTGATTATCTATTTCAACTACACCTTTTGCTCCTAGTTTTTGTATACCTTCTTTATTAGCTTTAGAAACATCTTTTAAGGTTACTTTGAATCTAGACATATTTGTTTCTGTGGAAACAATATTATCTTTTCCTCCAAGCATTTCTACTAATTTATTAAAATCCAATCCTGCATCTTTTCTTGTTGCTTTTATTACTGCGAATAATATTACTACTAATACAACCGCAATTATTATATATTCTATATAATTCATAATATCACCAAGTTAATTATATATTATTTTTATAATTTTAACAAGTATATGATTTAGATGTTTTCAAGCTTGTTTATTTTTTTTATAAAATCTTTGCTTTTTATGTATAATCCCGAAAATCTATCATAATAATCATCTAGGAATGTATTTATTTCTTTTGTAACTTCTCGACTTACTTCTAACTTAGATATACTCGAAATATCTACATAATAATACATTCTTATCAGCTTTATTGTTTTTTCATTTACAAGTGGTTCATTTTGATAACAGTCTTTGCAGATATATCCTCCATGCTCACTGGATAGTGTGACAATTTGTTTTGTGCTTCCACAATTTGTACAAGAATCTATATTAGGGGTTATTCCTAAATAGTCGAGTAGTTTTATCTCTAATATATTTGTTAAGACTAATGGATCTAAACCTTCTTCTAATTTTAATAAAATGTTTTTTAATATTGAATATATTTCTTCGGAATCATTTTGTTTCACAACTTGATAAGTTAAATCAATAATAAAAGAAGCATAGGATATTTTTTCCAGATCAGTAACTGTTTTTGAAAAAGAATTTATTACATCTATACTAATTAATGTAGATAATCCTTTTTCTTTATAATAAACATTAAATGTACCATAAACTAGTTTTCTACTTACTCCTCTTAGTTTACTTTTGATATTTCGACATCCTTTAGACATTATACCAATTAAGCCATATTTATCTGTCAGAACATTCAATATTTTACTTGATTCTGAATAATTAGTTTCACTTAGAATAATCCCTTCAAACTTTTCTATTTTCACATTATCACTTCTTTTTTATTTTCTTTAATAAATTATAATACTTAATATCTCCTGTTTTTTTAAATAATTCCCATAATATTTTTGTATTCAAAATAATCACCTCTATTATAATAGTGATGATTATTTTTATTTTTTATGCATATTTTTTATTCATCTTCATCTTTTAGACCTAATTCGATGAAATATTTTTCTTGATCACGCCAATTTTTTAATGTTTTTACATATGTTTCTAAGAATACTTTTTTACCTAAGAATTCTTCCATATCATGTCTAGCTCTAGTTCCAATTTCTTTTAGCATTGATCCTTGTTTACCAATAATAATTTTTTTGATATTATCTCTATCAACTACAATTAATACTTGGATATGAACAATTTTGTCATCTTCTTCATAGTTTTCTACATAGCATGTTACAGTATGTGGTATCTCATCATGAGTTAATTCTAATACTTTTTCTCTTACAAATTCAGCCATTATAAATCTTGTTGTTACATTTGTTAACTCTTCATCAGAATATATTTTTTCCATCTCTGGCAAATCTTTTTTTAAACAATCTATTAATAACTTAGTATTGTCATTTTTCATTGCAGAGATTGGTATTATCTCTTTAAATTCATATAATTCTTTTAACTCATTTATATCTTTTAATAATTTTGTTTTATCTTTAACTAAGTCTATTTTATTCAACAATAGATAGATTGGTATATCATGGTCTTTTATTCTATCAAGAATAAATTTGTCGCCTTTTCCAAAACCTTTTGATATATCTACTAAGAATAGTATTGCATCTACTCCCTCAGTATTGTTGTATGCCTTTTTATTTAGGAGACTTCCTAATTTATCATTTGGTTTATGTATACCTGGTGTATCTACAAATATTATTTGTGATTCATCATCATTATAAATTCCGTTTATTACATTTCTTGTTGTTCCACTTACATTTGATGTTATGGCAAGTTTCATTCCCAAAATTGAATTTAGTAGTGTGCTCTTACCAACATTGGGTCTTCCAACTATACTTACAAATCCACATCTCATTTTAAATCATCCTCTTCAAATGGAAATGGGCATAACCTTTTAACTGTATATTCTTTATAATCACCCTTAGTTGAATAACATCTTACAACGGAATCTTTATCAAATAATTCTGATATCATTTGTCTGCATACAAGACATGGTGTTCCAATTTCACCACTAGAAATCATAACATCGACTTCTGAAAAATCACCTTTTGTGTATCCTGCAGTAATAGCAGCAAAAATGGCATTTCTTTCTGCACATGTTCCTGCTCTTGTTGAGGCATCCTCAACATTTACACCATAAAATTTTCTTCCATCTTTCATTATTACACATGAAGATACCGGAAAATTTGAAATAGGAACATAACTATTTTTATGTAATTTTAATAATTTATCTTTTATTTTGTCATCATTCATTTTCTCACCTTCTTACAATTCTTCAAATAATCAATTAGTGTTTCTACTGTTGAAAATGGAATATCCATATAATTACCATCACATTCAGTGGCGACTATTACACTTATCATTTCTGGATTTGATATTTCCTTTAATTTCTCTTCTAGTTTCTCTATTTGAGACATAGAAATATTATCAATATTAGGAAGCCATATATTCAAACTATCTCCCTCAGTAATTAATATAATATCATGCTTTTCAGAATTTGCTGGAATAATTATTTCTCCTGGAACTTCTTTTTCCTTATATTCTGGGTACAAAGTTCTTAGGCCTTCTATATGACTAGATGCTCCAAGTATAGGTAAATCATAATCCACAACTTGAACGGATTTTACTTCATCATCTGAAATTTTAATAACTTCTCTATTATAGTCAAATATTTCATACTGATAATCACCGCTTGCATCTGCTGAACCCGGATTGATTGATGATGCTGTTTTTTCCATATCTAATTGATACATTTCAGAAATTGATATTTTATTTAGGTCACTAATCGTTATTATTCCTTTAAGAATTGGAAGTGTTGTTAATACTTTTAGTTTATTATATATATCATCATTATCTATTTTAGTGCTTAATATTTGCTCGTGAATTTCTGGATACTTAATACTAATTAAAAATGTATTATAGTAATTTTTTTCATTTAAATTATTTCCAAATATTTTATTAACATTATATAGATAAATATAGAAATTATCCGGTTTATTAATCACATTTTCATTAAAGCTAAATATTGCTTTATTAATTTCTGTATATCTTTCAAATTCATTTGGTGTATTTTCTCTTATTACATTATTAAATAAAAATAAGTTATCAATAAATTTTTGAGGAAGTTCAGATAACACTTTATCATAAACTTTTTTTTGTTCTTCTTCTGGAATAGTAATACTATTGGTTATGCTAAACACATATTTTCTATTATTACCTTTTAACTTTTCAAATATAGATTTATTTTCTGGTGTTATAAATGACATAATATTATCATTTAAGTAGTACTTTTCAAAATCAACATTTTCATTAAGAATTTCTATTAATTCAGCACTATTTTTATCATCTATAATAATGCTAATTAAATTATCATCATAAATATAAGTATTTAATTCAAATAATTTTTTTAAATTGTCTTTTAGAGTTTCATTCTTTGTAATTTGATTTTTAAATTCTTCAAGATGTTCTTTTAAATAAGATTTAAATGTATGACACAAAAAGAAATTATCATCACTCTTATTTGCTGCATGAATACTTAATGTTTCTACAAAAAATTGTATTGAATCTTTAAAACTCATTTTTGAAATTGCTTCTAAAATTATATCTCTGTGCATTTTTACATCTCCTACGTCATTACAATATATTTATAATCTTTGGTGTAAATATTATTATAGCTCCAATTAAAGAGGTAATTGATAGTACAAGTGTTGCGGCAGAGGCTGCATCTTTTGCTATTTTTGCCAATGGTTTTATATCAGAAGTTACTAAGTCAACTGTAGCTTCTATAGCAGAATTAATCATTTCGCATGCAGTAACTGCCCCTATCATTGATATTACAAACAACCATTCTCCTCCTGATATGTTAAATATAAATCCACATGCTGTTACTAAAATAGCTGCAATAATTATTATAATCATATTATGTTCATATCTTAAACAATATATAAATCCTTCTATTGCATGAAAAAAACTTTTTCCATATCTCTGTAATGAAGACCCCTCTTCTTTGTTTCTTATTGGTCCTTTTCTAAACAGTCTCTCTAGTAATCCCATATGAATCAAGTACCTCCTCTTGTTTTTCAAACATTATTTTTTCTTCTTCTTTTGTTTGATGATCATATCCCAATAGATGATAGAACCCATGAACTGCTAAAAATGATAATTCTCTAAGTAGTGAGTGGCCATATTCCTCTGCTTGGGATTTAGCTTTATCTATTGAAATATATATATCGCCAAGTATTCTCTCATTATCAGGTATTATTATTGTATCTTCATCTTCTAATGCAAAAGTAATTACATCTGTTTCCCTATCAATATTTCTATACATTTTATTTAGCTCATGAATATACTTATTATCTACAATTATTAGGTTAAAAACCACATTATCTAATTTTTCTTTTTCGATAGCTGAATATAATACTTTTTCTACTGTTTCTAACTCTTTTATTTCTTCATCAACATTTTTAAAAATTTCTATTTTACTACTCATTTTTCCTCCTACAATATTAGTAAAGCAAATAATCCTACTAACGCAACTATTGATCCTATATTTAGCAATAAATCATTATGAAATATTTTTGGAAATTTTTCTCCTATTTTTCTCATAAAATTGTATATTGCATATCCTAATGCCCCACCCACTAAATTAAGAAGAATATCGTCTATATCAAAAACTCTTCCTATTAACAGTTGAACCACTTCAATTGCAACTGAAGCTATTAATGTTAATACTAATATTGGTTTAATATCATCAGGATTAATATAGTAACTTATAAAAAATCCAAATGGAAAAAACATTATCATATTTCCTATTACATTTTTTATAAATAATCTACTTGTTATTCTATATCTAAATATTTCGTGGAATGGAATGAAGTTGTTTCCTGATAGAGCCATACTATCTTGAAATGTCACTACCTGGAACAGACACAAAATATAGATTGCAAATACTAACATTAGTAATTCTTTATATAAAACAAATTTTGTTTTATTAGTTATAATGTAAGTTAATCTAACAGAAACCATTATAACTACCGAAATAATTAGCATTGGCCATGTAAAATTCACAACACCTTGAATTGTGTTTGTAAGTGGTCCTAGCATCTCATCACTCCTCTTCCTGATTAATCTTCTCTATATCAACTGCCGAAATATCTTGATACTTAACTATATCTTCTTCGACTGAAACAAAGACATCTACTATTATTTTACTATTTTTCACATTCTTTTTCAAAACTTTTTTACTTATTATTGTTGGATTCGATAGTTGTCTTTCTATCTTTTTTTCAGCAATTTTTAAAGCATATTCTTCAACATCTTCTATATTTCTAGATTTACTTACAATTTTTATTTCTTTATACTTACATATACCTATTTTTATAGGTATTAATTTACTTCCTATTATATCATACTGATTTTTTTTATACTTTTTAAATTTATTTCCAATATTGTATTTGTTACTAAAAAAAATATATGATATTCCATATGAATGATTATTTGTATTATTTTCTTCTTTTATTAACTTTGGTATTTCTACTGTAACTTTATACCATACCTCTCCTAATACTCTTCCTCTAGCACATCTTTTGGATACTACTTTATCGTTATTATATATTAATCCACTTATTATAATATCATTGGGTAGGACCAAGTCATTTACTTTTTTAACTATTTCTCCTTCTTCAGAATTTATTTTTGTAATTATCGCTGTTTTTTTAGATACTATGTTTCTTGGATAGCATTTTTCTTCTTCGATATTTTTCTTTTTTTCTTGTACTTTTATTATATATTTTGTACCTTGCTCTATTATCTCTAACCATTCAATTTTTTCATGTTCTTTTGACATTATTTTTTCTTTTGTTTGTTTTTTCAGATTATTTGATAATCTAAAATGATATTTTCTTATATTATTCTCTTTTAAATCATTAATAATTATTTTTTTTAACTCTTTATTAGATGTATCTATTTCAATATCAAATATTATATTTGATAATAGTACATTTATAATTATTCCCGTTATTACAAATAATAGAAATATCCTTTTATTTATTAATAAATATTTAATTCTACTTAGTCCATAGTAATTTAAAATTTTTGTTTTATGAAGATATTTTATTTTTTCTAGTTTTGATATATCACTATCAAGAATTATTACTTCTAAATCATTTTTATTGATTTTTATATCATATAAATTAATATTATTATTTATTATCTCTTGTAAGAATTCTTTTGGGTTTCTACAAAGAATTCTTATTTTCTTTTTACTCTTCATTAAGTACCTCTATGTTGGTCAAATTTCCTTTTATTAATAATTCATTTTCTAGTATTTTAATCAACTTAAAGTTGTTACCATTTATTATTATTTGTTTATTAGCTGATAAAATAGAAATATTATTTTCTTCTAAAGACACTATTTTTCTATAGTTTATCACATTAATTTTATCTTTATAAAGATTAATCCTAAACTCTTTGTCATTTATATAATTATTTAATTCCTTGAACATATATATCACCTATATAATTTATATGTTTACAAAGAAAAAAAAGCACTTTGGCTTTTTAATTTAATCTTTCTCTAATTATTGTAGAAACTTCTTTCATATCTGCTTTTCCTTTTAATTTAGCTGTTGCTTGTTGCATAACTTTTCCCATATCTTTTGGTCCAGTTGGATTTACTTCAGCAAATATTTCATCAATTATTTTATTTACTTCTTCACTTGATAATTGTTCAGGTAAATAGTTCATTAAAACATCTATTTCAGCTTGTGTTTTTTCAATTAAGTCAGTACGATTTCCTTTTTCAAATTCTGAAATTGAATCTTTTCTCATTTTAATTTGTCTATTTACAACATCGATTAATAAGTCGTCATTTATTTCTTTTTTATGATCTATTTGTTCTTGCTTTAATGAAGCCTTAACCATTCTAATAACAGTTAATTTATCTTTATCTTTACTTTTCATTGCTTCAATCATATCTTTGTCTAATTTTTCTACCATATTATTCATCTCCTGTTTTTATTATATCACATTTAATAAAAAAATAGAGATTTTAATAATCTCTACTTCTATTTGCTCTATCTCTTTTTCTAGAATTTTTGATTCCCTCTTTTTTTGCTGCTCTTCTACGAACCCCTGGTTTATCATATGCTTCTCTTTTTTTCCATTCAGAAGGGACACCGTCTCTTGCTACTTTTTGTTTGAACTTTCTTAGAGCTTGATCAAGATTACCTCTAACAGT